>DASZTW010000015.1 GCA_035547835.1 Acidimicrobiales bacterium | reverse complement strand
CCCCCCCCCCCCCCCCCCCCCCGCCGGTGGCTGGGGCTACGGCTCCGGAGGCAACGGCGGCGTGCCCCAGGCCACGGGTACCGCAGGCGGCGCCGGGGGCGGCGGGTCCGCGGTGCTCGCCGGCGGCACGCCACTGATCGTCGCCGGAGGTGGCGGTGGCGGCGGCAGCGGCTCCGTGCCGGGAACCGGTGGCGACGCCGCCGCGGACGGGCAGGCCAGCGGCGTCGACGGAGTGGCCGGCGGCCTGGCCGGCGGCGCGCCGACCCCCGACGGCCTCGACGCAGTGCACGACTCCGACTACCACAACACCGCCGGCGCGGGCGGCGGTGGAGGAGGCCTGCTCGGCGGCACCGGCGGGCACACCGGCAGCAGCCTGGAGGTCTCCTCCAGCGGCTCCGGTGGCGGAGGAGGCGCCAACCTGGTCCCGACAGGAGGCAGCGCGGCCGCCGACCACACCGGCGACGGGCAGGTCACGATCTCTTACACCAAGGTCAACCAACCGCCCTCGGCCGTCGACGACACCGCGACCACCGCAGAAGACACCCCGGTGACCATCGACCCAGCCGCCAACGACACCGACCCCGACGGCGACACCCTGACCGTCACCGCCATCACCAACCCGACCCACGGCGCCGCCACCCTCAACGGCAACGGCACCGTCACTTACACCCCCGCCAACGACTACAACGGCGCCGACGCCTTCACGTACACCGTCAGCGACGGCCACGGCGGCACCGACATCGGCGCCATCGACATCACCATCACCGCGGTGAACGACCCGCCCTCGGCCGTCGACGACACCGCGATGACCCCGGGGGGCAACCCGGTCACGATCGACCCGGCTGCCAACGACACCGACCCCGACGGCGACACCCTGACCGTCACCGCCATCACCAACCCGACCCACGGCGCCGCCACCCTCAACGGCAACGGCACCGTCACTTACACCCCCGCCAACGACTACAGCGGCACCGACGCCTTCACGTACACCGTCAGCGACGGCCACGGCGGCACCGACATCGGCACTGTCACCATCACCGTGCAGGGCGTCGCCGCGTCCGTCGCACCCGCGAGCCCCACCTACGGGCAGCAGGTCACGTTCGCGGCCCGCCTGAACCCGTTCCCCTCGAGCGGCACGGTGGCGTTCCGGATCGACCAAGGCGCCGGCTGGCAGACCGCGTGCACGGCGAACATCCCCGCGACGGCTCCGAGCGACCAGGCGGTCCGCTGCACGTACCCACCGACTGGCGGTCTCGGGGTCGGACAGGCCGAACTTCGCCCCGGCCAGGTCGCCCTGCAAGCCACGTACACGTCCTCCGACTCGTTCCAGGCCACCTCGGCATCGTTCACCTTCACGGTGCAGCCCGAGCCCACGACCACCGCCGTGGCACCCATCGCGCCCACCTCGGCAGGCGGTCAGACGACCTTGACCGCGTCGGTCACACCCGACATCGCCGGCACGCAACTCAGCCCGACCGGGTCAGTGACGTTCCACATCGGCACCGCGTCAGGCCCCGCCGTCGGCACCGCTGCGGTGCAACCCGACGGCACCGCGACGGTCCAGCTCACCGTGGCGGTGCCGGGCGAGCCGATCGTCGCGGTGTACGGCGGCGACTCGAACTTCACCGCCTCGACGTCGACTGCGGCGACGGTGCCGGCGGCATGCAGCACCACGCTGACCGGCACACGCGCATCGGTCGTCGTCGCTTCTGGCACGACCTGCCTCGACGGCACCCACATCAGCGGCTCGCTCGTCGTGACCGGTCCCGGCGCCGTGGTCATCACGAACTCGACGGTGACCGGGTCGATCATCGACAACGGCGGCGGCTCCCTCGTCGTGTGCGGCTCACACGTCGACAACTCCGTGATCGCCCAGAACGCCAAGGGCATCGTCGTCATCGGCGACCCCACGCTCGGCTGCACCGGCAACACCGTCGACGGGTCGATCACCGCAGTGTCGAACCACCATGGCGTGGCCATCGTCGCCAACACCTACGGCCGCGCCGTCACGGCGGCGGCCAACAGCGGCGGCGTCACGCCCACCGACCCCAACCCCGTGATCGGCCCGAACGCCAAGCAAGCCTGAGCACGGCCCCGAAGCCGGCGGACGACCGGCCAGCCCGCCTCGCCCGCTCGGCTCGGCCCGCGCACCCGGCAGATTGGCTGGTTTGTGTCGGATTCCGACACAAACCAGCCAAACAACGGGCCCGACCCGACCGTCAGTGCTCGCCTTTGATCACGAAGAACGAGCCCCGGATCGTGCCGGCCAGCGTCGACTTCTGGCGGGCGAACTTGAACGACGAGAGCTCGTCGGGGATCTCCATGCCTTCGGACAGCTTCAAGCCCACCGCTCGCTTGCCGGCGTCGGCAAGCGTGTACATCACGTTGATGGCCAGGCCGCTCTCGTAGAACACGTAGGCCATGCGGATCCCGGCGACCTCGAACATGGTGGCTTCGAGCGGCGGGGAGGCGATCACGATGGCGCGCTCCTCGTCGAGGATGCGGGACACGTAGTCGACCGCCTTCTTGGCGTCGCTCGCGGGCTCGACGGTGAACACGTGGTCGTACTTGTTCTTGAAGTAGCGGGCCTCGTTGGCGCGCAGTCCGGCGAGGGCCTCGGCGACGGGCGACGATTCGAGACCGACGGTGGACACATCGGTGAAGTCAACGGCGTAAGTGTTCGACATGCGCTCCACGGTACGGACGGCAGCCGACCGATGCTTCTCGATTCCTGATCGCTTCGCGAGCGGCACCCGCTCCGAGCCGAGCACCACGGGCAGCGCCTCGAGGCCGCCGAGCACCACCCCATCGCCGTGCGACCACACCGATTCGGCGCGGGGGATTGGCGAGACGAAGGTGTTCGCCCACTGCGACCTCCTTGCCGATTCGCGTCGACACCGGGCGGTCAGCCGAAGGTGTCAGGTTCACTGACACAACCTTGTCGGACTTCTCCCGACCCTCACCACTTTTCCTAGCCCCAACCACGTCCCACTGATAACGTGACTACGGTCACGTGTGCATTCGGGGGGACGATGCAGCTCGCAACACGGGGCGGAGGGCGGCGCGCGGCCCGCCGCGTGCTGGTCACCGTCGGCTTGGTCTGGATGTTGGTGGCGCTGTCGGCCGGCCCCGGAACGGCCCAGTCCGGCACACCCGCCTCCACCGACTTCACGCCCGGCACCGCGAGCGCCCAGGCAACACTCGTCTCCCCCACCATCGCCGCCGGCAACTTGCATGTCGAAGTGCTGCTGGGCGCCGCGTCGGCAAGCTACCGGGACCGGTCGGCGCTCGGCGACAGCACGCTCGCCGACATCCCGATCCTGCGCGTGGCCAGCTCCTCCCACGTCTGCGGCCGCTCCGCGACCGACGTGGGCGCGTTCTTGCCGGCCGACGTGGTGGCCGACACGTCGGTCAACGGCAACACCAGAGCGGTCGAGCTCGCACCGAGCAACGGTGGGCAAGGCGCTTCCCAGAGCGCCCAAGCTGCGCCCGGCGCCAAAGCCAGCGCCACGACCACACTCGCGTCGGCCCTGTTGCCGCCCCTCGTCGAGCTGACCGGCGCCACCACCACGGTCGGTGCGGCCACCAAGGCCGACACCCAGACGCGCACCGCTACGGCGCAGGTCCGAGTCGGCGACGTGAAGGTGCTCGGTGGCCTGCTCACGCTGCACGGCCTGCGTTGGGACCTCTCCCAGACCCGTGTCGGACCCGACCATCGGGCCGACACGGAATCCAGCTCGGCGGGGTTCCACTTGGACGGGATCTCGGTGGCGCTTCCCGGCGCGCCGGCCGTGTCGATCCCCGTCCCCGGCCTGGCACAACTCCCCGCCGCCATCGATCGCGTCAATGCACTGCTCGCGCCGCTGGGCCTGCAGATCCGCCTGCCCGCGGTGTCGACCAACCCGGCCGCCGGCTCGCACACGGTGTCCCCTCTGACCATCGCGATGGGCGGCAAGTCGTGGCTGCTCGCCCCGGTGTTCGCCACTCTGCTCAACAACCCGCAAGTCCGATCGATCATCCAGACCGTGCTGCACAACTTCTTCGATGCACAGCACTGCAAGGAGCTCGGCGGCGCGCTCGACGCGATCAGCCCCGACGTGAACACCACCTGGAACACGTTCGGTTCCAGCGCCCCTCTGCTGATCGCTGTCGCCACTGCCGCGCTCGGCGGCACGGGCGAGGTGCAGCTCAACGTCGGTGGCGTGACCACGACCATCGACGACACGTACTACCCGCCACCCGGCTTCGCGCCGGCGGCCCTCGGCGAGCCGTCGCCCGGCGCGACCGGCACCGCAGCAACGCCCGGAACACCCGGCGCCACCACCGGCGCAGCACCAGGCGCGACACCGGTGGGCCCGCCGGCCGCCGCACCGACCGCGTCGGCGGACCAAGCCCCTGCGATGCAACGGACCGCGGTGCACTGCCAGTCGACCAGCCCCGCGGGGCGACCCGGGTGCTGGTTGGGGCGCGGCTTCACCGGGGCCCTTGCCGCCGGCGTGTTCACGCTCGGCGTGCTCGTCGTCGACGAAGCCTTCCGACGACGCAAGACCGCTGCCGGCAGGAGAAGGGAGCCGACGACATGAGCTTGTTGCACGGACGCGGTTCGGAGAACCGGCTGCTGCGCGGCTACGGCCCGTTGCTGTGCATGCTCGTGGCCTTCTTGTTGATGGCCATCACGGTCCCGACCGTCGCGCCCGAAGAGCGCGTGACCACGGAGACCTCGAGCGGAGCCGCGGCCTCGACGGGCGGCACCACCAACGCTCCTTCGGCCGCGGCGACCGGGTCGACAACGGCGGGGGCCGCTGGCGGGGGCACCGGAGGCGCGACGGCAGGAACACCGGGGCAAGTCGGCACCCCCGGCGCGGGAGCGAGCGCCTGCCCCGGCCTGCAGATCCAACACGACCCGTACTCACCACCATGCGCGACGTGGGCCGGCGGCAACAACGGCGGGGCGACCTCGCAAGGCGTCACCGCCTCCACGATCAACATCGTGCTGCGCGACCCCGGCCCGCCGTACGACATCGGTTCGGTGATCGCCAAGCTGACCGGCAAGAACCCGATCGGCGGATCGACGACCCGTGACGACTACATCCGCACGTACGAGACGCTGATCAAGTACTTCAACAAGAACTTCCAGCTCTACGGCCGCAAGATGCAGCTCACGGTCTTTCGCGGCAAAGGCACGCTGTTCGACGAGATCCTCGGTGGCGGCCAGGCCAACGCCAACGCCGACGCGATCAAGGAGGCGCAACAGGAGCACGCCTTCGCCGACGTGAGCGCCGAAGCGCCGGTCTTCGCCGACGCCCTCCAGAAGCAGCACGTGATCGTGACCGACCCGATCTACCCGAGCCACAGCTGGTTCGCGGACCGCAGCCCGTACGCGTTCGGCCTCCTGCCGGACTGCACGAAGATCATCAACTACATCGTCGAGTTCGTGAACAAGGAGCTGGCAGGCCGGCCAGTCCTCGCTGGTGAGTACAAAGGCAAGCCGCGCAAGATCGGGCTCGTCTACCCGTCGTCGCCGATCTACCAGGAGTGCGGTGACCAAGCCCGCAGCGCGCTGGCCAGAGCCGGGCATCCGGTGGCCGACTACAAGCTCTACACGTTGTCGCTCGACGGAATCCCGAACGATGCCGGCCCGATCACCAGCCAGTTCGCGAACGAGGGCATCACCACAGTGCTGCTCGGCACTGACCCGTTGATGCCGTACTTCATGACCACCGACGCCACCCAAAGTGGCTGGTACCCAGAGTGGATCAACGTCGGCATCGCGTACATGGACGCCGACTGGGCCGGGCAGCTCTACGACGCCGCGCAGTGGAAGCACTCGTTCGGCGTGTCGCTCACCGGCACTCCCCAACCGGCGCGCAGCACGTACGGCTACGCGGCGTACCAGTCGATCGACCCCGGCACGTCGCCCGACCCCCTGCTCGTCGATGCGATCTACTACCAGCTCTACTTGGTGGCCACCGGCATCCAGATGGCCGGCCCGAACCTCACCCCGCAGAACTTCGCCGACGGTCTGCATCGCTACAAGGCGCCGGCCGTCGGCCCGCAAGGCAACTGGGCCTTCACCAACAACGACTTCACCGCGCCGCAGGACGGCCGCATCATCTGGTGGGACCCGAACGCGACGTCGGTCTACAACGGTGCCAAAGGCGCGTACCGCGACACCGGCAAGCGCTTCCCGTTCGGTTCGCTGCCCACCGGCAGCCCACCCGTGAGCCTCACCCAATGAGCGCCCCGGCCACCGCTGCGGTGACCGACTTGTGGCAGAACCGACGGGCGCGGCGGCTGTCTGTGGTGGCCGCCCTCGTCGTGTTCGTGTGGGTCTGTACGGTCGCGTTCCCGACGGCCTGGCCCGCCGGGCTGGTGCTCCAAGGCGCCATCTTCGGCGGCGCATCGGGGCTGCTCGCCGTCGGCCTGGTGCTCACGTACCGGACGAGCCGCGTCATCAACTTCTCCTACGGCGCGATGGGGTCCGCCGCGGCGGAGATCGGCGTCATCTGCTACCAGGAGCACGGGCTGCCGTGGGGCGCCAGCATCCTGGTGGCCGCCGCCGTCGGCGCGCTCCTCGGCCTGCTGGTCGACCTGGCCCTGCGGCGCTTCGAGGACGCGCCTCGCCTGGCCGTCACGGTGGCCACCGTGGGCCTGCTGCAGGTGTTCGTCGGCCTCCAGTTCGGCGCCGCGTTCTGGAGCCACGCCAACGTGCTGGTCCCCCGGTTCGCGACCGGCCTGTCCAAGCCGCACCACGCCGTTGGCACCACGCTGTTCACGGGCAACGACCTGCTCGCCGTCGCCGCCATCCCGATCGTGTTGGGTGGGGTCTCGTGGTTCCTGCTCGGCACCGAAGCGGGCACCGCCGTGCGTGCGCTGGCCGACAACCACGAGCGGGCGTCGCTCCTCGGCATCCCGGTGCGACGGCTGTCTCGGCTCGTGTGGGTGGTGGTCGGTGCCGTCGCCGCGCTGGTGCTCATCTTGAACGCGCCGATGAACGGCCTGCCGTCGAGCCCGTTCGTGGCCACCGGCGGGGTGTTCATGCCGGCGCTGGCCGCCGCGGTGGTCGCCAAGATGGAGGACCTGCCGCTGGCCTTCATCGGCGGCGTGGTGCTCGGCGTGTTCGACATGGTCGTCGGCAACAACGTCCACAAGACCGCGCTCGGCACCATCGCGCTCCTGATCGTGTTGCTGGCCGCTTTGCTCGTCCGTCGCTGGGACACGACACGGGCCGAGCAGGCGGAGTCGTCGTGGTCGCTGTCGAGCGTGTCCCGCTCGCTCCCGCAGGACGTGGCGAAGCTTCCCGAAGTGCTCGGTGGGCGCATCGCCCTGCTCGCGCTGCTCGCGGTCGTGGCCGTCGTGTTCCCCCTCGTCGTGAGCCCGTCGCAGGTGCACACGGTGTCGGGCTACGTGCTGCTCGGCGTCACGGTCGTGTCGCTCGTGGTCTTGGCGGGTTGGTCGGGCACGATCAGCCTCGGGCAGTACGCGATCGTCGGCGTCGGGGCAGTGGTGGCCGGCAACTTCTTGGTGAAGACGAACCTCGACCTGTTCCTCGCGCTCGTGCTGGCAGCCGGCGCGGGAGCCGTGATCTCGGTGGTGGTCGGGCTGCCCGCGCTGCGCGTGCGACCGCTGTTCCTCGCCGTCACCACGCTGGCGTTCGCCGCCACGATGGACCAGTACTTCTTGAACCCCGGCAACTACCCGAAATGGATACCGGCGACGGTCGACCGTCCGGTCCTGTGGCGGCGGTTCCCGCTCGAGTCCGAACGGGCGATGTACTACCTGTGCGTCGGGATCCTGGTCGCCGTCGTCGTGCTGGCCATGGTGTTGCGCCGCAGCCGGCCAGGGCGCGTGTTGCTCGCCGCGCGCGACAACAACGCTGCTGCCTCGGCCATGGCCGTGCCCGTCACCCGGGTGCGGGTCGCCGGCATGGCGGTCGCCGGGATGATGGCCGGCGTGGCCGGTGCGCTGACCGCCGTGCTCGAGAGCGGCGTCGGTGGGTCGTCGTTCCCGTCGCAGACCAGCGTCCTGGTGTTCTCGATGGCGGTGGTCGGCGGCTTGTCGTCGTTGTCCGGAGCGCTGCTCGGCGTGGCCGCCGTCGAGCTGTTGATCTTCCTGATCGGCCAGACCACGTCGCAAGGTGCGCAGTTCTCCGGGCTCGGCACCGGCGCCCTCATGCTCGGGGTGCTCATGGCGTTCCCGGGCGGCGTCGGCCAAGCCGTCGAGCGCGCCCGCGACGCCATCGTCCGCCGCCTCGCCGCGCGGCGCGGCATCCAGTTCGCCGTGGGCGCAGCCGCCGGCTCCCTCACCCCCGGTGCGACCGGAGCGACCGACGGGGAGACTCATGCGCCCGTGACCACAACGCGCGCCGCGGCCGGCCAGGCCCTGTTGTCGTGTCGCGACCTGACCGCGTCGTACGGCCCGCTGCAAGTGCTCTTCGGGGTCGACTTCGAGATCCAGACCGGTGAGCTGGTGGCGCTCCTCGGCACGAACGGCGCCGGCAAGTCCACGATCTTCCGGGCCGTCACCAACTTGTTGCCCCCGACGGGCGGCACGGTGGAGCTCGACGGCCACACGATCCGGGGTCTCACCACCGACGCGATCGCGCGCCGGGGCCTCGCGGTGATGCCGGGTGGCCGGGGGGTGTTCCCCACGCTGACGGTGGCCGAGAACCTCCGCCTGGCCTGCTGGCAGCTGCGCGGCGATCGAGCAGCCGCCGACCTCGCCCGCCGCGAGGCGCTCGAGATGTTCCCGATCCTGCACCAACGCGGCGACCAGCTCGCCGGCAACCTCTCGGGCGGCGAGCAGCAGCAGCTCTCGCTCGCCATGGCGTTCATCCCGAAGCCGTCGCTCCTGCTCATCGACGAGCTGTCGCTCGGCCTGGCGCCGACGGTGGTGGCCATGTTGTGCGACAAAGTCGCGCGGATCCACGCGTCGGGCACCACGATCGTGGTCGTCGAGCAATCCGTCAACGTCGCGCTGCAGCTCGCCGAGCGCGCGGTGTTCCTCGAGAAGGGCGCGGTCCGCTTCGAAGGCCCCACCGCCGATCTGCTCGACCGTCCCGACATGTTGCGGTCGGTGTTCCTCGGCGACGCGGCCACCGCGGCACCGGGCGCAGACGACCGCGCCGACGGCGAGGGCGGCGCGGTCGGCGAGCGCGTGCCCGGCACCGACGGACGGCGTCGCTACACCGATCTGGTGTGCCACGGCGTCTACAAGAACTTCGGTGGCATCCGCGCCATCGACGACGTCCATCTCCAAGTGGAACCAGGACAGATCGTCGGCCTCATCGGCCACAACGGCGCCGGCAAGACGACCTTGTTCGACGTCATCTCGGGCTTCCAGCGACCCGAACGTGGCCGAGTGCTCCTCGGCGGCAAGGACCTGGTCGACGTTGCACCGCACCGCCGCGCCGTGGCGGGCCTGGGTCGCTCGTTCCAACAAGCTCGGCTGTACCCGTCACTCACCGTGTGGGAGACGATCATGGTGGCGCTCGACCAGCACCTCTCCTCGCGCGACTGGGTGGCGGCGACGTTGGCGCTGCCCGCCGCGGTCGACGCGGACCGCGCAGCCAGCAAGCGGGCCGCAGCGCTGATCGACCTGCTCGGGCTCGGCGGCTACGCCACCACCCCCATCGCCGACCTCTCGACCGGTACACGCCGGATCGTGGAGCTGGCCTGCATCTTGGCGATGGACCCCGCCGTGATCCTCCTCGACGAGCCGTCGGCAGGCGTGGCGCAGAGCGAGACCGAAGCGCTCGGGCCGCTGCTGCAACGCGTGAAGGCCACCACCGGCAGCGCCATGTTGATCATCGAGCACGACATGGTGCTGCTGTCATCGGTGTGCGACGAACTGGTGGCCATGGAGCTCGGCCACGTGATCTGCAAGGGCCCACCCGACAGCGTGCTCGCCGACCCGCGGGTCATCGAGTCGTACCTCGGCACCAACGAGGCGGCGATACGCCGCACCGGGCGGGCCGCCACCAGCCCGAGCGTCAACGGCGACTCGCTCACGGTCGCCACGCCGTAGCGTCGCGGGGCCTCCCGGCCGACGAACACCACCGAGTTGCGAGCCCGGGGGAGCCGACCGGGCGCCCCAAGTGCTCACCGCAGCGGAAGGCCGCTCGCGCCGTCGACGACCCGCGCGCTCACGCGCCGGCCGATTGGGTGCCGACCTGCAGGTCGCGGAACGCAACATCCTTGTCGGAACGGGGTTCGGGCGGCAGACCGAGCACGCGCTCGCCGACGATGTTGCGCTGGATCTCGTCGGTTCCGCCGGCGATGGAGATGGCCGGGCTGAACAGCGCGACCCACTGCACCATGCCGCCCATCGGGGCGTCGTCGCCCATCAGCATGCCCGCCGGCCCTTCGAGGCCGAGCAGGAACTCGCGCATCGTGCGCAACAAGTGCGACATGGCGAGCTTGCCCGTGGACTGCTCCGGGGCCCGGCGCGTCACCTCGGTCAGCCGCGGCCTTCGACCGCAGCGAGGTGTAACGGCTGATCTCGATCAGCGTGTAGAGCCGGGCCAGGTCCTGGCGGACCAGCGGATCGTGCTGGCGGCCGAACAGCGCGGGCAGCAACTTGAACATGTCGCCGCCGAGCGCCGGGCCGGCGCCACCGACGCCGAGGTCGCCCACCCGGGCGTTGCCGTCGGGCCGTGATGGCGCGGCGGCGGCGCTCCCCCCGATGCCGATTCCCAGCATCGCGCCGCCGCCGGCCATTCCCCCGGCGCCGAGGTTCTTTCGTTCGTGCGACAAGGTGGTCAGCGCCACCGGCCATCCGCGGTCGACGTCGCCGATCCGGTCACGGTCGGGGATCCGGGCGTCGTCGAAGAACACCTCGTTGAAGGTGGCCCCGCCGGTCATCTCCTTGAGCGGCCGGACCTCGACCCCCGGCTGGTGCAAGTCGAGCACGAAGTACGTGATGCCCTCGTGCTTGGGCACGTCGCGGTTGGTTCGGGCGATGAGGATCCCGTAGCGCGAATGCTGCGCGCCGGATGTCCAGACCTTCTGGCCGTTGACGACCCACTCGTCGCCGTCGCGCTCCGCCCACGATTGCAGGCTCGCCAAGTCGGAGCCGGAGCTTGGCTCGCTGAACAGCTGGCACCAGATGTCACGGCCGGTGACCAACCCGGGAAGGAACCGTTCGATCTGTTCGGCCGTGGCGTGCTCGGCGAGCGTCGGGCCGGCCATCATCGGGCCGATCCCACTCGGCGCCGGGTACGCGCCCACCCGGACACGCTCCTCGGCCACGATCTGCACGCCGTTCTTGCCGAGGCCCTTGCCGAAGGCCCGGGCGGGCCAGCTGGGGAACGCCCAACCTGACCGCCCGAAGCGGTCCCACCACTCATCGAGGGTCAGGTCGGGGTCCCAGTTGTCGTCGAACCAGGCGCGCGCGGCCGTCCGCACTTCGGCAACGGCTGTTTCGTCGGAGCCGGGTCCGTCGACCACGGCGGCCGCCACGGCGCTCAGTCCTCGCTGGTGATCTCGCGCAGCTTCGCCTGGATGGCTTCGCCGTCAGCGGCCGAGCCGCCACCGGCCTGCATGGCCATGAGCTTGGTCATGTCGCCTTCGACCTTGATCTGGCCGCTCATGAACGCCTGCATCGCGGCGGACTGGTCGCCGCTGATGAACATCTTCTTGGCGACGTCGTACGGGACCGTCAACTTGGTGGGTGCGCTGTCGAGGAGCCCCGAGCCGAACACGCCGTCAGAGACGTGCAGCTCACGGTCACCTTCAGGCCCACCGGTCACGACAAGGTTCAGCTCCACACCGTTCGGCATGGCGCCCGTGCCGGCCTCGGCGGCGAGCTCCTGCACGGCATCGAGCCAGGGGTCGGAGAGGAAGGGGTAGGGCATGGTGACGCTCCTTGGTTTGCACGCAATTTGTGGGTTGGTGCGAAGGCCTCGGGCAGCAGTCACCGACGGCACGCTCGACCCGCCGTGACCGTAGCAAGGTTACGAAATCTTGGCAACAGGCGATACCAAGTTTCGCGAGGTTCTGGGAAGAGGCAGTGAAGAGTTCAGGGTCTCGCCGGCGGCGCCGTGTCAACGTGTCTGACAAACGCGTCGATCAGGCCACCCGATCCGGCCGTCCGGACTCAACGGTGCGGAGCGGCGGATCGCGCCTCGGCGACGATCGTGCGCACCCGCTCGTGCGAGAGGCCGGCCGCCGCGCCGATGCGGCGCAGGCTGAACCCCTCGCCAGCCGCCTCCACGATCGCCGCGCGCTGGCGTGCTCGAGCCCGTTCAGCGACGGCGGAACGGGTGCGCACCCGCGCCAGCGGTGCCGGCTCGTCGACTTCCTCTGCTTGGCTGGACTGCAACAAGAAGTCGATGAGCTGCACGAACGTCGGCGGCGACGGCGGCTCCAGCCCGAGCGCCTCCAAGACCAACAGGCCCGATACCAGAGCAGCGAGCAACCGGGCGAGATCGGTGGGCGACAGGGCGGGGTCGATGACACCGGCTGCCTGTCCTTCCTCGGTGGCCCGAGCCACCGCGTCGAGGTACGTGTCCGCGACGGTGCGCATCCTGGCCGCGGCGTCCGGGTCGCGGCGCGCCAAGACGATCACGTCGAGCAACAGCAGCGAGCGCTGGTCGGGACGCTGGGACAAGCCCGCGCTCATCGCGATGGCGGCTTCGCTCCACGGGAGTGCAGCGGCCGCGGCCACCGTCTGCCAGAAGTCTCGGACATCGCGACCGCCGATGGCCGCCACGAGCAGGTCGAGCTTGCCGTCGAAGTGGTTGTAGATGGCGCCGGTGGTGACGCCTGCCCGCGCGGCGATGCCGGCAAGCGTGGTCCGCTCGTAGCCCTTCTCGGAGAACTCACGAATCGCCGCCTCCAGCAACGGCCTGCGCGAGCTCGTTCGCTCCCGACGTGTTGGCTCGACCACGCGGCCGATGGTACGTCGCCGGTGACCGGGCCGGATCAGCTCCAGTGGCGAGTTGGCATGGCCGCAGACCCCGGTAGCTCAGCCAGCCGGCGCGCTCTCAAGCCGGACGTTGCAACAGCCGGTGGGTCAGGGTCCCCTCGCTGCCGAACAGGCGAACGCGCCACTCGGCGAGCAGCGCCGTGGTGTCGCGCTGGTTGGGGTGGAAGTCGGGTCGCTCGAAGTCGCGAATAGCGTCCATCGTCGACTTCGAGAACAGCGGGTTGGCGCGGATGCACTTGACGCTCGCCCACAGCGCGCGGGGTCGGCGGGCCGCCCGGTCGGTGAGCACGGCTTGCAGCACCACGCCCACAGCGAGCAGCGGCAGCGTCCAGCGCGTGAAGCGCATGGCGCGGATGCGGCGCTTGGGGTCGATGCCGACGGCGCGGTACACGTCGAAGGCCACGGCCTTGTGCTCCGACTCCTCGATCGCGTGCCACAGCAGCAGGTCGTGGATCTCGCCGAACGACTCGCGGAACCGCTCGTCGGACAGCGCCAGCTCGGCCATCAGCGCGGTGAGGTGCTCATAGACCGTGGTGAACGCAAGGTCCATCTCCGGCGACGGGAACTTGTAGATGAGCCAGTTCATCCGCTTGTGGAAGCGGTCGATGCCGTACACCGGGTAGCCGAGCTCGTGGAGTCGGTCGTTGAGCGCCTGGTGCGCGCGGCTGTGCTGGGCCTCCTGGCCGATGAAGCCGGCCACCTGCCGCTTGAGCACCGGGTCGGTGAGCTGGTCGCGGTAGTGGCGCACGGCGCGCACGAAGCTGTCTTCGCCTTCGGGGAACAGCGCCGACAGCACCGCCCAGAAGTGGCTGGTCAGCAAGTCGCCGTCGGGGGCGAAGTGCATGGGGATGCGTGCCGTGGCTTCGGCGAAGTCCATTCGCCGCGCGGCGATGGTGAGGTCAGGGCTGCTGGATTGCATGGGCTCCGCGTCGTAGGGCAGGCGAACGGGTGTCACCGGGCGCCGGTCTCGTCAAGTGTGGGTCAGCTGGCGGCTTCGCGGTCCTGGGTGACCGCATCGAGCATCTCGTACTCGATAGTGGTGTCGGTCCACGTCTCGAACTGGGTGACGCCGAGGGTGTCGAACCGTTGGCGCAGCCAGCCGCCGTTGCAGTCGAGCAGGCCGAGCTTCGAGAGGTTGGGCACGATCTTCGAGAACAGCAGCATCTGGAACGGGTCCCGGTTCTTGTCGTCGCCGAACGGGTTGAGCACCGAGATGGCTTCCTTCGGGTCGACACCCATGGTGTCCCACACCTCCGGGCCGATCAGCCGGTCGCGCATGCGCACGGCAGCCTCGAACGCGAACTCCTGTCGTTCCGCCAGCTCGGCGTCGGTGAGCTCTGTGTAGAACTCCTTGAGCGACAGCACCCCGAAGGCCACGTGACGGGCTTCGTCGCTCATCACGTAGCGGAGCAGCTGCTTGAGCAGCGGTTCGGGGGTGATCGCCTGCACCATGCCGAACGCCGCCAGCGCCAGGCCCTCGACCATGATCTGCATGCCGAGGTACGTGATGTCCCAGCGGTCATCCGCGATGATGTCGTCGAGCAGCAGGCCGAGGTGCGGGTTGATCGGGTAGTGCCCGTTCATCTTCTCGTCGAGGTAGCGGGAGAACACCTCGACGTGGCGAGCTTCGTCCATCACCTGCGTCGACGCGTAGTACTTGGCGTCGATCCACGGCACGGTCTCCACGATCTTGGCGGTGCACAGCAACGCGCCCTGCTCGCCGTGGAGGAACTGTGACAGCGCCCAGTTCTGCTGCTCGATGGCGGCCTGGGTCCACTCGGCCTTGCCCCACTTCTCGAAGCTGGTGCCATTGAGGTCGACGCCCGCGGCCTCGAGCATCTCGGGCCCCGCGAGCGGCGAAGTGGCGGCGAGGTGCTCTTGGTCGACCTCGGTCTCCCACGGCAGGTCGGTGCTCGCGTTCCACTGCGCGGTCTTCGCCTTCTCGTACAACTTCGACAGCGGCGCCCGGGTGCGCTCGTAGTTCCAAGTGAAGATCGACGGCGCCGCGTCCTTCACCGCGCGGTAGATCTCCCCGGGATCAGAACGCAGTGAGAGAATCGCGTCGAGGTCGTCGACATCGTCCCGGCCCAAGAGCTCGCTGTCGTCACGCATGGTGAAAACTTACATAGTGTCGATTTTTTCGTCAAGGGTCCCAACTCGATGACCACCAAGGCACGCCGCCCGGTCGGGCGGCCGCGCGGCCCCCGCCGCGACCCAACCGAGCGCCGCGAAGAACTGCTCGATGCCTGCGAGCGCGCCATCCGGGCGAAAGGCCCCGACCTCCCCATGGCG
The DNA here is from genome assembly GCA_035547835.1 of Acidimicrobiales bacterium. Classification (NCBI taxonomy): domain Bacteria; kingdom Bacillati; phylum Actinomycetota; class Acidimicrobiia; order Acidimicrobiales; species Acidimicrobiales bacterium. The sequence goes on along the minus strand of DASZTW010000015.1, from coordinate 167,500 downwards.
GAGCTGGCGGCCGAGGCCGGCGTCACGCGTCCGATCCTGTACGACAACATCGGCGACCGCGACGCCATCGCTGCCGCGCTCGCCCGCCGCTACACGGGCAACCTCGGCGAGGCGCTCGGGCCGGTGGTCGCCCGCGAGGCGCCCTTCGCCGACGTGTTGCGCCACGGCATCGGCGTGTTCTGCCACTTCGTCGACCGCGAACCCGAGTTGTGGCGCTTCCTCCAAGTCGCCACTCCGCCCACCCACGACGACTCGATCGAGCAGGCGGTGGCACGCGTGCTCGCGACCGCGCTCCGCACCGCACTCGGCCGAGCGGGCGCCGACCCCGACCTCGCCGACGTGTGGGCACCCGCGATCCTCGGCGCGGTGTTCCTGGCTGCGGGCACCTGGTCGATCAGCAGGCGGATCTCCCGCCAAGAGCTCGTCGACCAGATCACCGAGCTCCTCGTCGGCGGCCTCGCCGCCACCGGCGCCCACACCGTGTCGGGCCCCTTCGGCGAGGGCTCGCGATGATCGCCATTCCTTGCCTGCGGCAAGTGGCGCTGGTCGTGAGCGACGGTGCCGCGACAGCCGCCACGCTGCGGGCCACGTTCGGCTGGCCCGATCCGTTCCACGACCCGGGCGTGGGTGAGTTCGGGCTCACCAACTCCGTGTTCGCAGTGGGCGACACGTTCCTCGAGGTGGTGTCGCCCATGCGGCCGGGCACCACTGCCGGGCGTTACCTCGAGCGTCGCGGCGCCGACAGCGGCTACATGGCGATCTTCCAGGTGGCCGACGTCGTGGCCGCACGGGCTCGGGTCGCCGATGCGGGCATGCGGGTGGTGTGGATGATCGACCTCGACGACATCGCCGGCACCCACCTCCACCCGAAGGACACGCCGGGCGCGATCGTGTCGCTCGACTCCGCCTCCCCACCGGGCGCCTGGCGCTGGGCCGGCCCCGACTGGACCGGCGCCGTGCCCGATCACGGCCCCGGTGGCATCAGCGGCATCACGGTCGAGGTCGGCGACCCGGCGGCGGCCGCACGGCAGTGGGGGCGCGCGCTCGGGCTCGACGCGTCGACCGATGGGGCCGCGTCGGTCCTCTCTCTCGACGACGCCCGACAGACGTTGCGCTTCGTCGCCACGAGCCAGGGCCGGGGCGACGGCATCACCGAAGTGTGGCTGCGTGGCGACTGGCCCGAGGCCGAGCTCGCAGGCGTCCGCTTCCGCTCCGGCCGCCCCTGACTTCCCTGCTGTGCGCGCTCGGCCACCCCACAGGTGGCCAACTGCTCACAGCTCGACGGGTTCGGGTCGGGTTCGGGTCGGGTCGGGTGGGGTGGGGTCGGGTGGGGTGGGGTCGGATGGGGTGGGGTCGGGTGGGGTGGGGTCGGGTGGGGCGTCGGGTGGGGCGTCGGGTCTCGTGATCCGCGACACTGGGACGGCCGACATCCGGAGGTGCTGATGTGACTGCCGATCTCGTGATCCGAGGGGGAACCGTCATCGACGGGTCCGGCTCGCCGGCTCGAACCGCCGATGTGGCGATCACGGACGGGCGCGTCACCGAAGTCGGACGCGTCGCCGACAAGGGCCGGCGGGAGATCGACACCAGCGGCGCGCTGATCACGCCCGGCTTCGTCGACATCCACACGCACTACGACGCGCAGGCCACGTGGGACGAACGCCTCGCACCCTCGACGAGCCACGGGGTCACCACGGTCGTGGCCGGCAACTGCGGCGTCGGGTTCGCGCCGGTCCGGGCCGCGGACCGCACGATGCTCGTCGAGCTGATGGAAGGCGTCGAGGACCTCCCCGGCGTCGTGCTGGAGGAGGGGTTGTCGTGGGAGTGGGAGTCGATCGGGGACTACCTCGACTTCCTCGACCGCCGGCAGTTCGACGCCGACCTCGCCGCGCAGGTCTGCCACGCGCCGGTGCGGGTCTACGTCATGGGCGAGCGCGGCGCGAACCGCGAAGCCGCGACGCCCGACGACATCGCAGCCATGGCCGCGATCGTCACCGAAGGCATCCGCGCCGGAGCGCTCGGGTTCACCACCTCCCGCACGTTGAACCATCGGACCAGCCGGGGGGAGCCGACCCCCACGCTGACCGCCGCGCGCGAGGAGCTGGTCGGCCTGGCCAGAGGCGTCGGCGACGCGGGCGCGGGCGTGTTGCAGGTCGTGTCCGACTTCCGGGCCGACGACGAAGCCGGCACCCTGCTCGAGATGATGCGGGCCTCGGGTCGACCCCTGTCGTTCTCGCTGCTGCAGACCGAGCCGGGACCGCGCTACCGGCGCCAACTCGCGCTGCTCGACCAGGCGCGAGCCGAGGGTCTCGAGATGCGAGCGCAAGTGGCGCCGCGGGCCGTCGGCGTGCTGATCGGCCTCCAGGCATCGATCAACCCGCTGGCGTCCTGCCCGACGTACCAGCCGGTCGCCGGCTTGCCGGTCGCCGAGCAGGCCAGGGAGCTGTCGAGACTCGAACGCCGCGAGCAGATCCGCTCTGAGCTCGCCGAGAGCCCGACCGCCCGCTGGCTGCACAACATGTACGAGCTCGGCGAGCCGCTCGACTACGAACCGACGCCCGACCAGTCGGTGGCCCGGCGGGCCGCGGCGCTCGGCGTCGACCCCGTCGACTTCTACCTCGACCTGCTGATCGAAGGAGGCGGCACCAAGCTGCTGTACTCCCCGTTCCTCAACTACGCCGACAACAGCCTCGACCCGGCCGCCGAGATGCTCGCCCACCCCTACGCCGTCCCCGGCCTCGGCGACGGCGGCGCCCACGTCGGCACGATCTGCGACGCCAGCTTCCCGACCTCGCTGCTGACCCACTGGGGCCGCGACCGCACCCGAGGAGCACGGTTCGAGCTGCCGTTCCTCGTGCACCGACAGACCCGCGCGACGGCCGAGGCCGTCGGCCTCCTCGACCGGGGCCTGCTGGCGCCGGGCTACAAGGCCGACATCAACGTGATCGACATCGACCGGCTCTCGCTGTCCGCGCCGCGCATGGCGCACGACCTGCCCGCGGGTGGGCGACGGCTCCTGCAGGACGCCACCGGCTACCTGCACACGTTCGTGTCGGGCGTCGAGGCGTCGAGCGACGGCGTCGACACCGGCAACCGACCCGGCCGGCTGGTGCGCGGCCAGAAGGCCGACCCCAAGGAGGCCACCCGATGAGCACCCCTCGCGTCCTCGAGCCGGAGTGTGAGTGGACCGCGTCCGACTTTGCCGACGACGACACGTTCACCGAACACTTCACGGCGAGCGAGCTCGACGAGCTCGACCAGTCGCTGCGTCACGCCCTGCAACGGTCCTCCGACCCGCTCGACCTCACCAGGGACGACTTCCCGCTACCCGGCCTGGCGCCGCGGCTCGCCGAGATCGAGCGCGAGCTGATCGACGGCCGCGGCTTCGTGCGGTTACGTGGCATCGACCGCGACGCGTACCGCCAAGACGAGATGGAGCTCCTGTACTGGGGCATCGGCGCGCACCTCGGTCGCCCGTGGGCACAGAACAAGCACGGCCACGTGCTCGGCGACGTCACCGACCAGGGCAAGGCGCCCGACGACCCCACGGCCCGTGGCAACGAGTTCGGCGCCATCGCGCTCCCGTTCCACTGCGACGGGTCCGACCTCGTGGGCCTGATGTGCCTGGCGAACGGGCGAGCCGGCGGCCTGTCACTCGTGTCGAACTCGGTGCGGATCCACAACCGCCTCGTGCGCGAGGAGCCCGAGCTCGCGACCGAGCTGTACGGCTGGTTCCCGTACGACTTCCGGGCCGAGCAGCCCGACGGCGGCGCGTCGTTCTACCGGCTGCCCGTGTTCACCGAGTGGGAGGACCGCCTGTTCGTGCGGTGCATCCCCGGCTACATCTGGGCGTCACAGCGTCACGCCGACGCACCGAGGCTGACCGACACCCAAGTCGAGGCGCTGCGGGCGGTGGAGCGCATGGCTGCCGAGCCCGACAACCACGTCGCGATGGACCTGCTGCCGGGCGACATCCAGTTCATCAACAACTTCCACGTCTTCCACGGCCGCACGGCGTACGAGGACCGGGCGGGTCACAACGTGCGGCACCTCAAGCGGCTGTGGCTCGAGACGTCGGTGCTCACCTCACGCCCGTCGTACTTCGCCAACCGCAGCCACTGGGAGTCGCGCCGCTCGACCAGCCGGATGCGGGTGAACGCCGAGTCGTAGCCGGCTCCCCGACGAGAACCGGCTACGCGGCGAGCGAGCGAGCGAGCCGCCGGTTACGCGCGCCCTGCGGGTGGGATCTTCAGCAACGAGCCGGCGTCGACGCGGATCTGCTGGCCGGTGATGTAGCGCGACTCGTCGCTGGCCAAGAACACGGCCAAGTTGGCGATGTCCTCCGGCTCCACGTACGGGATCGGCATGGCCTGGAAGAACGTGAAGGCCATCTCCGCGTCTTCGCGCCCGGGGTTCTCGAGGTCGGGGCGGAAGATCGCGTACATGCCCTCGTTGTGGATCAAGTGGGTGTTGCAGTTGGTCGGGTGCATCATGTTCACCCGGATGAGCCTGGGCGCGAGGTGCAGCGCGAGCTGCTCGCCGTAGTCGATCAGCACCTTCTTCGACCAGCCATAGCCGGCGCCGCCCGGCCCCATCACGGGGTTGTCGACGGTGCCGACCATCATCCCGGCGGTGGAACCGGTGATGATGATCGAGGCCCCGTCCGGGAGGTGCGGCAGCGCCACCGCGACGGTGTTCATCACGCCGACGAGGTCGACATCGGTGGCGTCGACGAAGTCGCTGACTTCCGGCTGGCCCATCGCCATCGGCAAGATCCCCGCGTTGGCCACCACGATGTCGACGCGACCGAGGTCGGTCACGCCGGCTTCGAGCGCCTGCTCGAGCTCGGGGCGATTGCGCACGTCGGCAGTGCGGGCCACCACCCGCCGGCCCAGCTCCTTGATCGCCCGCTCGGTCTCCGCCAAGTCCTCGGGCGTGGCGAGCGGGTAGGGGTTCGACTCGATCTGCCGGCAGATGTCGACGGCGATGATGTCGGCACCTTCCTCGGCCATGCGGATGGCGTGGGCACGGCCCTGCCCGCGCGCCGCGCCGGTGATGAACGCGACCTTTCCTGCGAGTCGCTCACTCATGGTGCGGTCCTTTCAGATGGGTTTCAGGCACGTGGGAAGTTGAAGACCCGACGTGCGTTGGTCTCTGCGATCGCCTGGGCTTCGTCGTCGGGGACGTCGCGCATGACCTCTTCGAGGTTCTTGCGCGACACCGGGAAGTTGCTGTCGCTGTGGGGGTAGTCACCCTCGAACATCAAGTTGTCGACACCGATGGCGTGCCGCGCCGCCACGCCGGCGTGATCGACGATGAAGCAGCCGAAGATGTGGTCGCGGAACAGGTCGGACGGCCGCACGTCGACGTTGACTCCCGTGTACCAGCGGTGCCGCTCCCAGACCCAGTCGAGCCGCTCGACGACGTACGGCATCCAGCCGATGCCGCCTTCGGAAAGCGCGACCCGCAGGCGCGGGAACTTGTGGAACACCGGCGACAGCAACAAGTCGACGGTCGTGAACTGCGAGTTCATCCCGAACAGGGCGATGGCCACGGCGAAGTTGGCGTCCGGCGCCACTTCCGGCGCGCCGCCAGAGCCGAAGTGCATGCAAAGCGGGAGGTCGGCGTCCTGGGCGGCAGCGAACAGCGGGTCCCAGTGATCGGAGTGGAACGACGGCAGGCCCAGACGGTGGGGGGCCTCGCTGAAGGTGATGGCCTTGGCGCCTTTGGCGGCCGTGCGCTGGACCTCCGCGACCGACGCCTCCACGTCCCAGAACGGGAGGATCACCATCGGGATGAAACGGTCAGGGGCCGCACCGCACCACTCGTCGATCATGAAGTCGTTCCAAGCCTGGACGCAGGCCAGCGCGAGATCCTTGTCGGCGGCACCGAAGAACGTGCCACCCGCGAAGCCGGGGAAGGTGGGGAAGCAGAGCTGCACGTGCACGCCGTCGAGGTCCATGTCGGCGAGCCGCGCGTTGGGCTCGTAACAGCCCGGCAGCATCTCGTCGAACCGCACGGGGTCGAGGCCGAAGTCCTTGGGGTCTTTGCCGGCCACCGCGTTGAGCCCGATGTTCGGCATCATCTTGTCCTCGAACAGCCAGACCTGGGCGCCGCCGTCGAGCTCCTTGATGCGCGGCCCGGCCTCCTGGTAGCGGGAGGCCAGCCGATCGACCCACACGTTCGGATGCTCCACGACGTGATCGTCGACCGACACCACTTGCACGTCGTCACGCAGCACTACTGCCCCCTAGGTCAAGTGGACCGACCGTCACGGTTCCGGTCCAATTGTCGCACTCTGACAATCTCCCGACGAATTTAGTATACCGAATGGCGCGCGCGCAACCGTGGCGACCGAGACAGGCGGAGCACCGTGTTGTCGGCCGATGCGGCGATCTCGTCGAGCAGCGACGGCGCCTGCACCACCGACTCCACCATGGCGAACTCGATGCCGGCGAGGATGCCGGCCACCAGACGCGGGCGCGGGTCGGCGTCGTGGCGAACACCGAAGCAGCGCTCGCCGTAGGCCACGAACGCCTGGAAGATGGCATCGACCCGCTCGCCTCTGACGCGCGCCTCGACCTCTTCCGCCCCTGCGGTTGCGGCGCGCCAGAGCTCGACCACGTGCGGGTCGACCGGGCTGGCGGACACGAAGTCGCGGATGGCACGCCACCCGGTCTTGACCGGGTCGTCGCCGACTTCGAGCGACTCGATCATCTCCAGCTCTGCCGCCAGGCCGCGGCGAGGGAAGCCCAGAAGGCATTCCTGCTTCGATCGGAAGTAGCGAAACAGCGTGCGCGGCGTGATGCCCGCGGCGGCCGCGATGTCGTCGACCGTGACCTCGTGATAGCCCCGCTCGGCGAACAGCTCGAGGGCGACACGCTCGTACTCGCTCAACAAGATGTTGCGCCGGCGCTCCCACCCGTCGGCCGCCTGCCGATCGGGCGCAGTGGGCTCGGCGGATGGCGACGCCGCTTGGTCGCGTGGCATGACCCGAACTTACTGCGCTGGCCCGAGGATTGTCACACCATGACCATCGCGCCGGTAGCGGTCGATGAGCATCCGCTTGTAGAGCTTGCCTGTGTCGAGGCGCGGCAGCTCGTCGACGAAATCGAACGAACGGGGGCGCTTGTACGTGCTCAACCGCCCGGCGCACCACGCGAGCAAGTCGGCCTCGAAGTCGGCTCCCGCGCGGGCGGGGTCGACCGGTTGCACCACGGCCTTCACTTCCTCGCCCAAGTCGTCGTTGGGCACACCGATCACTGCCACGTCGAAGACCTCGGGATGCGTGATCAGGACGTCTTCGATCTCCTGGGGATAGATGTTCACACCACCGCTGATGATCATGAACGTGGCGCGGTCGGTCAGGTAGAGGTAGCCGTCCGCGTCGAGGTGGCCGATGTCGCCGACCGTGGCTCGGCCACCGACCCGGCCCTCGGCGGTCTTGGCCGGGTCGTTGTGGTACTCGAACGGCGCGCCACCCTCGAACCACACGACCCCGTCGGCGCCGACCGGGAGCTCGCGACCTTCGTCGTCGAGGATCAACGGCGTCCCGAGAATCGGTCGACCCACCGACCCGGGATGGGCCAACCATTCCTCTGACGTGATGAACGTGGCGCCGTAAGCCTCGGTTGCCGAGTAGTACTCGTAGATGATCGGACCCCACCACTCGATCATCTGGTGCTTGATCTGCACCGGGCACGGCGCGGCGGCGTGCACCACCATCTGCAGGCTCGACACGTCGTGGCTGGCGCGGTCGGCCTCCGGCAGCTTCAACAGGCGCACGAACATCGTCGGGACGAGTTGCGCATGCGTGACGCGGTGACGCTCGACGAGCTCCAGCAGGTCGAGCGCGTCGAAGCGCTCCATGACGACCACCGTGGCCCCGGTGCGCACCGACGCCATGGTCCACGCCAGCGGCGCGGCGTGGTACAGCGGTGCGGGGCTCAGATAGACGGAGCCCGCGGTGAGGCCGAGCGCTTCGTACATCGAGTACGCCTCGGGCGCGTCGAGCGGCGCGTACGTGAGCGGCCGCTTGATGCCCTTGGGCCGGCCTGTGGTGCCCGACGAGTACAACATGAAGTCGCCCGCGCCTTCGTCGGCGATGGGCTCGGCCGGCATGGCCGCGATGGCGTCCTCGTAGGGCTCCCAACCCGGCGCGGCACCGTCGATCATGAGGCGGTCGATGTCGCCGATGTCCATCGCGGTCGCCGCGGCGGCGAGCGCGGAGGATGACACCACGAGCTGCGCGCCGCAGTCGCGCACGATGTAGGCCGCTTCGTCGCCCATGAGGTGCGAGTTGATGGTCGTGTAGTAGAGGCCCGCCCGGTGCGCGGCCCAGACGACCTCGAGGAAGCGGGGATGGTTCTCGAGGAACACGGCGATCACCGCGCCCCGTTCCAGTCCACGTGCGCGGAACAGCTGCGCGAGCCGCAGGGACCGCTCTTCGAGCATGGCGTACGTGACGGTCTCGCCGGTCTGCCCCATGATCAGCGCAGGTCGGTCCGCGAAGCGACGCGTGAGCGTTGCGGGGTCCATGGCTCTGTCCTCCTGGTGCGAGCCACGGAGGTTAGTGGATAGTGGACACGATCTGTCTCGTTGAGTACCCTCCGCCCTCGCAACCGGACCGGGAGGACGAGTGGACCAGACCATCTTGCCGTTGCCCGTCCTGCTCGCCGAGCGTGCGCGGTCGCATCCCGACCACGTGTTCATCGAAGAAGTCGACGGCCCGTCGTACACGTACGCCGCTTACGACGACCGGATTCGCCGTTGGGCCGCCGCGTACCAGCGCCTCGGCGTCGCGGCGGACGACCGCGTGGTCACGATGCTCCCCGCGAGCGTCGACGCTTCGTGCGCGTGGCTCGGGCTCGCCTGGCTGCGCGCCGTCGAAGTGCCGTGCAACACCGAGTACCGCGGGCAGATGCTGCGCTACCTGATCGCCAACTCGCAGGCCGAGACGATCGTGATCGCGGACGTGTTCGTCGAGCGCCTGATGGCGGTGGCCGCCGAGCTGCCCGACTTGCGCAACGTCGTGGTGGTCGGCGACGCGAGCGTCGCCACGAGCGGCAGCTGGGCCACCCACCCGCTCGACGAGTTCCTGGCCGGCGTGGAGCCGGCCGGCGGTCTCACTCCCCCGCGTCCGTCGGACTTGTGCGCGCTGCTCTACACGAGCGGGACCACCGGCAACTCGAAGGGCGTGTGCTTCCCGTGGGGCCAGCTGCACGCCCAGGCCGTCGGGTTCATCCCCATCGACGACTTCACCGACGGCGACGCGTGGTACTTGCCGTACCCCATGCACCACGTGACCGGGAAGACCCCGTTCCTCACCATGGCGATCGCCAACGGCCGCATGGTGCTGCGCGACGGCTACGACACGGCGGCGTTCTGGTCCGACATCGACCGCTACCGGTGCACGTCGACGGTGTTGATGGGACCGATGCCGTCGTTCCTGTGGAGCCAACCCCGTCGCGAGGACGATGCCGCGCACCCGCTCCGCAACATCTTCATGGTGCCGATCCCCGAGTTCATCGACGACTTCAAGGCCCGCTTCGACGTCCGGGTGGCGACGTCGTACGGCTCGGTCGAAAACAGCGTGCCGATCAAAGTGCCCGGTTGGGGTGCGTGCGCCGCCAACCGCCGCAGTTGCGGCAAACTCCGCGCCGGCTTCCCCGGCTACGAGGTCCGCGTGGTCGACGACCAAGACCACGACGTCGGCCCGGGGGTCATCGGCGAGCTGATCATGCGCACTTCCGTGCCGTGGACCATGAACCTCGGCTACTTCGCCATGGCCGACAAGACCGTGGCGGCGTGGCGCAACGGCTGGTTCCACAGCGGCGATGCGTTCACGTACGACGAAGGCGGCAACTTCTACTTCGTCGACCGCCTCAACGACTGCATCCGCCGCCGCGGCGAGAACATCTCGTCGATGGAAGTCGAAGCCGAGGTCAACGCGCATCCGAGCGTCGACAACAGCGTCGCGATCGGCGTGGCCGCCGACAGCGAACAAGAGGTGAAGGTGTGCGTGCTGCTGCGCGCGGGCGAGCAGCTCACTCCCGAGGAGCTGATCGGTTTCCTCGCGCCTCGCATGCCGCGGTTCATGGTGCCGAGGTACGTCGAGTTCGTCGACGAGCTCCCGCTGACCGAGGCCACGTTGCGGGTGCGCAAGCACCTCCTGCGGGTCGACCCCCTCAACGACCGCACGTGGGATCGCGTGGCTGCCGGGGTGGACGTCGAGCGCTGAGCCGAGCCGGAACGGGCCGCGCCGGTCGACTTCAGCCCGGTTGCCAGTCCCCCCAGGGGTCCTGGTCCCACGGGCGGTCCAAGGCCGACTGGTTGCCCCGGTAGGAGAAGAAGTTCCGCATCGCGAACAGCTCCTGGATCTGCCCGAAAGCCAGGTCGTTGACCGCGGCACGCTTGAACTCCTGCACGAGGATCGAGCGGGTGAGGCGCAACGTGAGCGGCGGGCGCATGGCCAAGTAGCGGGCGATCTCCCACGCGCGGTCCATCAACCGACCGGCGGGCAGCACCTCGTTGACCGCGCCCGCTTCGAGGAGCTCCCGGGCCGACAGCTTCTGGTTCATCAACAGGAAGTAGCGCGCCCGGTTGCGGCCGAGGACCATCGGCCAGATCGTGTGCACACCGTCGCCGGGGACCACGCCGCGGGCGAAGTGCGGGCCGTCTTGCACGTATGCGTGCTCGGCGGCCAACACGATGTCGCACATCACCGGCAGCTCGGAGTGGATCGTGCACGGGCCGTTGATGGCCGCGATCACCGGCACTTGGATGTCGAGCATGTTGAGGTGGCGCTGGCGGCCGCGCCAGCCGGACTCGTCGAGCCGCTCTGCGCCGGAGTCCTGCGTGACCGGGAAGTCGCGGGCGGGGTCAGCGGGCCCCCACTTGTCCATGAACGTGTCGCCGGTGCCGGTGAAGATCACGACGCTGATGTCGCGGTCGCCGGCGATGTCGGCGCACGCGTCGCCGAAGCTGCCGTGCGCCTCCCAGTCCCACGCGAACTCGCCGCCGTCGGTGTGCAACTGGAACAGCAGGATCTTGTCGTCGGTCTTCTCGAGCTTGAAGCGCGGATACCGGTCGCAGTAGTCGTCGAAATCGCTGCGCTTGACCAAGGTCGTCCCTCTCAGGTGCCGGCGTGTCCCGACGGCGGTCCGTCGAACACCATGAACTTCGTCTCCAGGAACGGCAGCAGGCCCTCGACGCCGCCTTCGCGCCCGATACCCGACTGCTTGTAGCCCCCGAACGCCACGCCGAAGTCGGTGCACATCGCGTTGTGCCCGACGGTCCCCGACCGCAGCCGCCCGGCGACGGCGCGGGCCCGATCGACGTCCGGCGTGAACACCGACGCGTTCAGGCCGTAGATCGTGTCGTTGGCCAACGCCACCGCGTGCTGCTCGTCGTCGGCCGGCACCACCGCGAGCACCGGCCCGAAGATCTCCTCTTGCGCGATCGTCGAACGGTTGTCGACGTCGGCGAACAGGGTGGGCTGAACGAACCAGCCGCGATCGAGCTCGGCGGGCCGTCCACCGCCGGCCACGAGCGAGGCGCCGTCGGCCACACCTTTCGCGATGTAGCCCTCGACGCGCTGGCGCTGGCGCGCCGTCGCGAGGGGGCCCATGTGGGACCGGTCGTCGAACGGGTCGCCCACACGGACTCTCGCGAAGCGCTCGGCCAGCGCGTCGACGAGATCGCGCTGGCGGTCGCGCGACACGATGATCCGCGTGAGCGACGAACAGACCTGGCCCGACAAGTAGCACTCCGCGTTGCCGAGGGTCCTGGCGGTCGCCGCCAGGTCGGCGTCGTCGAGCACCACCGCAGCAGACTTGCCGCCGAGCTCCAACGTGCAGCGGGCGATGCGCTCCCCGCACAGCGACGCGATGCGCCGCCCCGCGGCCGTCGAGCCGGTGAACGTGATCTTGTCGACACGCGGGTCGCGCACCAGCGATTCGGACACGTCCCGGTCGGCGGTGACGACGTTCAACACACCGGCCGGCAAGCCGACCTCGTGGGCGGCTTCAGCCAACAGGTAGGCCTCACCCGGCGCTTCCGGCGAAGCCTTCAACACCACCGTGCAGCCGGCGAGCAGCGCCGGCGCGACTTTCGCCCCCAACATGGTGAGCGGCGCGTTCCACGGGATGATCGCACCCACCACCCCCACCGGCTCGCGGGCCAACAGCCCGAATGCACCAACCGTCGGAGTGGCCGGCGCCTCGAAGTCGAACGTGTCCGCCAGGCCCGCGTAGTACTCGAAGCGCGCCGCCGCGTCGGGAGCGCCGCCGAGCGCGTACCGGTGCAAGATCCCGGCCTGGCGGGTCCACAGCGCGGCATGGTCGGCTGCACGGCGACGGAGCTCGTCCGCCAGCGCGCGCAGGTGGTCGGCGCGCGCCGAGTGGGTCCGGCGCGGCCAGGGGCCTTGGTCGAAGGCCCGGCGCGCCGCCGCGACCGCGCGCCCCATGTCGGCGTTCCCGGCTGCCGCGACGCGGAGGAAGACCTCCTCGGTGGTCGCGTCGACCACGTCGATCAGATCCGACGAGCTGGGCGCGACCCAGTTCCCGTCGACATACAGCCGGTCGGGATGGCCAGGGAGCTGGGGATCAGCCATGGCGGCCCCCGCGGCGTGGACGGTCATCGTGGCAGTGCGCCCGCGCCGACGGCGTGGGCCGGCGCCACGCCGACGTCCTGCTCGCCGAGCTCGCGGGTCCAGCACGCGAACTCGAGCAGCGCGCCGTCGGGGTCGAAGAAGTAGACGGACCGCAGGAACACGCCGTCGTGCATCCGCCGCGTGACCTGGTTCTCGCTGTCGTCGTGGTTGGTGATCCCGCTCGTCTCGATGCCCTTGGCGTGCAACTTGTCGACGTACTCGTCGAACTTCTCCGGCGGCACCGTGATCGCCACGTGGTTCATCGACCCCATCGCCGAGCGGGAGTCGCCGATGATCGGGAACGAGGCCGGCGCCGAGACGCCGGGAGCAGGTTCGGGTGCCTCGGGGTACCAGAAGAACGCCAGGCAGTCGCCGTTGCCGATGTCGAAGAAGAAGTGCTGGCCCATCCCGTGCGGCAGGTCGATCGTGAGCACGAGCGGCATGCCGAGCACCCCGCGGTAGAAGTCGACGGTGCGGGCCATGTCCCGGCACACGAGCGCCAGGTGGTGCACGCCACCCAGCTCGAACTCGGTGTTCGCGTTGGTCATCGCGGTCGCCTCCTCAGCAGTGGTGCGCGTCGATCCACCCTGCGATCAGGTCGGCGACGTCGTCACGGCCGCCGGTCTCGAAGTAGTGCTCGCCCGGGATCAACTCGAGCTGCTTGTCGGCAGCGCCGAGCGCGTCGCAGATCGCCCGCGCGTCGCTCGGGTAGACGCCGCGGTCGGCCAACGACTGGATCACCAGCGCCGGCACCGTGACCCGTGGCAGGTGCTGGCTGCCGTTGCACTGCGCGTCGCTCAACGACCACATCGACAGCCACGAGCGGAGCGTGCTCGAACGGCCGAGGCCGAGCGGTCCGTAGTTCGCGCGACGAGGGTCACCCGCGTAGCACCCGACCATTCGCTCGGTCGGTTCGAGCGTGAGATCCAAGAACCGCGGGTCGGCGTACAAGCGGTTGACCGTGAACACCGTGTCGGACGCGCCGTGCTCTCGCAGCCGCGCGAGCTCCGCGTGCGCCCACGCGGTGATGCGCTCGTTGCGCGCGACTTGGCCGGCGCGGTAGCGCGCCACGAACTCCGGGTCGTACGGCGCCTCGCGTCGTTCGGCGAACAAGTCGAGCTCGGGGTCGACCGAAAGGGGGTCGCGCTCGTCAACCACTGACGGGTCGGACCAGGCAGTGAGCACGTCGGGCCGGCCGGGATGGGCGTTGAGGGCGACGTACAAGTCGGCGGGGAGCAGCTCGTGCACCGCGTCGTGCAGCTCGAGGCCCGGAGCGGGCTGCACGTTGGGCTCGACCGCCTGCGACTGGTACGCCGCCATGAGCGACCCGCCACCGGAGTTGCCGAGCAGCACGACGTTGTCGACCCCGGCGGACTCGCGCAACCAGCGCACGCCGACGCCGATGTCGATGAGCGCGTTGTCGATGAGCACGTACGGCTCGTTGCCCCGGTAACGGGTGTTCCACCCGAGGAAGCCGTAGCCGCGCTCCGCCAGGTAGTCGGCGAGGTAGTGCTCGGAGAAGTCGACGTTGTAGTGCGTGGCCACGAACGCCGTGCGGGGCCGCTGGCCAGCGACATGGTGGTACAAGCCTTGGCACGGCCGGCTGCCGTGCCCGGCCCGCTTCATCGTGGGCGACTCGAGCGACACCCACTCGCGTTCGATCGACGCGCTCATACCGGCGCGCTCGACGGCTCCTGCACCCGGCGAACATAGGCCGAGCCGGTGTCGGGGACCTTCGGCTCGTCGAAGACGTCGACTGCATACGACACGACGATGAGCGAGAACAGGATCCACAGCAGGTGTTGCGCGTCGGACGGCAGCGCCTTGGGGTCGAGCCGGTCGAGGTGCGCCTGGGCTTCGGGCACCCGCGGCAACACCCGCGCGTAGAACTCACGCAGCTCCTCGATGGAGCTCGCCAACCGCTTGGCGTAGCGCTCCTCCTCGGTCGGCAAGGCCCAGCCGAGGAGGTCGGCGAGGTCGGCGAACTCGTCGGGCAGCGACGGCTCGCGCGTCGCGATCCGGACCGACGCGTCACCGGCGGGCGAGTCGGTCATGCCCGGGTCCTCGCGGCGTCGCGCTCGCGCCGGTACTCGGCGACCACGTCGCGCGACGTCTGGTGGATGTGGCGCACCACCACTTCCTCGTCGGCGAGCGGGAAGTTGTCCTTCACCCGCATCGCCAGCATCGACTGCGCGCACTCGAGCAAGTTGGCGTCCTGCAAGAGGAACTCCTTGAACTCCACGGCAGTGAGCTCTTGGGCCAGCCGGTCGGACGCGGTGCGCGGCTTGGGGAAGTACATGCGCGCCTCGAAAAGGACGCGGTCCACCGCGATCGGCCAGGTGGAGTACACCATCACCCAGCCACGCTTCCAGACCAACATGTTCATGTTCGGGTAGATGCAGAACATGTCGTTGGTCCAGCCCTGGTTGCGGCTGATGTTCACCAGGTCGGGCAGCTCGCGCACCCCGATGTCGGGGCCGTCGATGGGTCCCCACAGGTCGGAGCGGAAGAGGTCCTCCATCGGGCGGGTGGGTCGGAAGCTGATGTCGGTCGATCCGGCGGCGACCGCGACGGACCAGATCGCGTTGCGACCGAAGATCTCGAAGTGGCTGCCGGTCGCACCTCGCAGCGGCGACCGGGCGGTGTGGTCGATCAGGCGGTAGTGGAGCGTGTTGCCGTGGTACTGCTCGACCATCGCGTCGAGGAAGATCTTCCAGTTCGCCTTGGCGTCACACGTGAACGTGAACGTCTCGGTGAGCTCGTCGAACGGGTAGCCGGAGAGCCCGTCGGCGAAGTCGCCGAGCTGCTCGCGCAGCGTCTCGGCCGGGCGCGGGCTGAAGTTCACGAAGATGAACCCCTCCCACACGTCGCAAGCCACCGGCACCAGGCCGTAGTCGGCCTTGTCGAGGTCGTCGCGGAACCAGTCGGCCTTGTTCACGAGGCGCAGCTGGCCTTCGGGGTCGAACTGCCAGCCATGGTACTTGCAGACGAAACGACGACCGTTGCCGCAGACCTCTTTGCGCGGGTGGTCCTCCCACACGAGCTTGTTCCCGCGGTGCGTGCACATGTTGTAGAACGCGCGCACCTCGCCGTCGCGGCCGCGCGACACGAGGATCGACACGTCGAGGCCGGGGATCTCGCGGGTGAAGTAGTCGCCCGGGTTCGGGATCTGCACCGTGCGCCCGACGTGCAGCCACGACCGCCGGAACACCGCTTCGAGCTCGTCGGCGTAGAACTCCGGATTGATCGAGTCGTCGTAGGACACGTCGCCGGTGGGCAGGCCGGCCCGCACGGTCCACCCTTCGCCGGGCTTGTCGAACGGCATGCTGCGCGAGCGTGGTGGCGCGTCGAGATCGGTCATCGAGCCTCCTCGTTCGAGCTGGGCTGCACCGTTGGCCACCGTACGCTGCGATACATATTTCGTCAACTATCTCGTAGTAGGCGGGACGCCGAGCTCAGGCGGCCAGCGCGACGTGCAGGCTGTGCAGCGCCCGGAAGGTGACGCGGGGGTTGCGCACCGGCGGCGCGGCGAGCGCGAGCCTCGGGAACCGGGTCACCAGCGAACCAATGGCCAGCGCCCCTTCCCGCCGTGCCAGCGCCGCGCCGAGGCAGAAGTGCATCCCGGCGCCGAACGACAGCGCCTCACGTGCCGAAGCGCGCTCGAGATCGAGCACGTCGGCGTCGGGCCCGAACTTGGTCGCGTCGCGGTTCGCGGAGCCGAGGCTCAACAGCACCATCTCGCCGGGCTCCACGATCTGATCGCCGACCTCGATCGGATCGAGCGCGTATCTCCACGTGAACTGGATCGCGCTGTCGTAGCGGTTGAGCTCTTCGATCGCGGCGGGCATCAACTCGGGGTCGCGCTGCACCCGCTCGAGCTCGGCCCGGTGGCGCAACAAGTTCAGCACCCCGTTGCCGATCAGGCCCGATGTGGTCTCGTGCCCGGCCACGTAGAGCAGCGCAACCTGGTCGAGCACTTCTTGGCGGGTCGCCGACTCGTCGCGCTCGGCCTCGAGCAGCGCGCTGAGCACGTCGTCGCCGCGGTGGTCACGCTTCCACGGCAACACGTCGCCAACCAGGTAGTCGCTCAACGCGTGGTACGCGGTCGTGGCCGCCGCGATGCCGTCGGCGGTCATCGCCAAGCTCGCTTCGGTGATCGCCTGCGCCCACTCCCGTACTTGGTCGTCGTCGGTCTCGGGCATGCCGAGGATGTCGGAGATCACTTTGAACGGCAGCGGGAACGCCAGCTCCGTGGCGATGTCGATCGGCTCGCCCGTCTCCTCCCAGCGCACCTCGAGGTCGTCGAGGATCCGGTCGACCTCGAGGCTGATCCACTCCGACAGCGCGCCGATGCGCCGCGGAGTGAACATCCTGGCCATGAGCTGGCGCACCCGGGGGTGGTCGGGCGGGTCGAGGTTCAACAACGCGCGCGGGAAAAGCGGTGCCGGCGGTCGGGCCTCGCCGCCGGGGCCGGGCACGTTGGCCGGGCACACGGTCGTGCCACCGAGGCGCAGGACCCGCCAGATGTCGTCGTACGCGAAGCAGACGAGGCCCATGGGGCTGCGGTGCACCGGGTCGAGCTCCCGCAAGCGCGCGTACTGCTGGTAGGGATCGTCGAAGAAGCCGTCGGCGAGCGGGTTGAACACCACCCGCGCGGTCGACGCCTCGGTGGGTGCCTCGCCCGTCGCGCTGCCGCTCGTTGCACTGCTCATGACCCGCTCCACCTAGACGACATCAAACATAGATCGTCTCGTATCTGGTTTCGCGAGGCAAGTGGCGCGACGTTCCGCGGGCGACCGCCCCAGCCAGTTCCGCGGCGACGACGCCGCCGGAGGCCCGACGCTCAGCCGGTGAACACGGGCAGTCGGCGCCAGCCTCGCACCGTGGTGGTGTGGGCCTGTTGCGCGTTGTCCCAGTCGACGTCCCACGCGGGGAAGCGCTTGAGCACCTCTTCGAGCGCCACCCGTCCCTCGAGGCGGGCGAGTGCCGCGCCGAGGCAGAAGTGGATGCCGTAGCCGAAGCTCAAGTGGTGGTCGATCTTGCGGGTGATGTCGAACGAGTCGCCATTCTCGAACTTGCGGTCGTCGCGGTTGGCTGCCCCGTTCAAGATGACCATCACCGCCCCTTCGGGCACCGGCGTGTCGTACCACTCGACGCCGCGTGACACGTAGCGCGCCTGCACCGGCGACGGCGCCTCATAGCGCAGGATCTCCTCGATCGCGCCACGGATGAGGCTCGGGTCCTCGACAAGGGTGGCGCGCTGGTCGGGGTGCTCGGCGAGGAGCTTGCCGGTCCAGGAGATCAGCCGGGTGGTGGTCTCGTTGCCAGCCGACGCGATCAGCCCGAGGTACCCGAGGATCTCGTCGCGCCGCAGCTTCCGGGTGGTGCCCGTGTCGTCTTCGAACTCGACGTTGAGGAGGTCGGTCATGAGATCGTCGGACGGGTGCTGCTCCCGCCACTCGACGTACTCCGCGAACGGCTCGCCGGACAGCACATCGAGGTTGAGCTTGATCGACTCGAAGCTGTAGCCGTCGGTGATCTCCATGGCCTCGTCGATCAGCTCGCGGAGGCCGGTCTGGTGCTCTTCGGGGATCCCGAGGAGCATGCCGATCGTGCGCATCGGCATGTACGCGCCGAGGTCAGCCACGAAGTCGAACCCGCCGGTGCCGACGTGTGGATCGAGCGTCTCGGTGCAGAACGCACGGATCTCGGGCTCGATGGCGGCCATGCGCTTGGGCGTGAACACGCGCGACACCAAGCTGCGGTGCACGTCGTGGTCGGGGGGGTCCTCCATCAAGATGTTGCCCGGCGCGATCGGGATCCCGAGCTTGATGGCGTCGAGCACCGAGCCTCGGCCCGACCGGTACGTCTCCCAGTCGACCATCACCTTCTCGACGTCGTCGAAGCGGGTCAGGGCGAAGAAGTCGTACTTGTCGTTGTAGTAGAGCGGTTGCTCCTCCCGCATCCGACGCCACACGGGATACGGGTCCGCGTCGATGTCGAAGTCGTAAGGGTCGTAGTAGATCTCGTCTGACACGTCGGTCACGCGCTCGCCTCCTGCATCCGACCCAGTGTCGGAATCCGCTAGCGATATGTCAACCCAAATGTGGGAGACTCCGGCCGGTGACCGGGGCGAGGACTGCGAGCGAGACCGTGGCTGAGGCGATCCGCGCCCGCATCGCCACCGGCGCGCTCCGTCCCGGCGACATGTTGCCGTCGGAGCGCAGCCTGCTCGACGAGTTCGGTGTGGCCCGACCAACCATGCGCGAGGCGTTGCGGATCCTCGAGTCCGACGGGCTGGTCAGCGTGCGGCGCGGCGTGAACGGCGGCGCGCAGGTGCAAGACCACGACATCGCCACGTTGGCGCGGCGCGCCGGCCTGTACCTGCAGGCACACGACGTCCACTTGGGCGACCTCATGGCCGCGGTTCGCATCATCCAGCCCGGGGTCGTCGCCCTCGCCGCCGCTTCGGCCACCCCCGCGCAGATCCACGACCTGCGCGCCCAGATCGCGCGAGTCGCCGAGGCCGAGGGACCGCGAGCGTTCACCGACCAGGCCACGGCGTTCCTGGGCGCGCTGATGCAAGCGTCGGGCAACAGCACGCTGGCGTTCATCTCGTCGATGCTCGACCGACTGGTGAGGGTCGAGGCACGCGCGTACGTCGATGAGCACGCGACCGACCACGAGCCCGGCGCACAAGACGAGTTCCAGGCCTGGTGCATCGACCAGTACACGCACCTCGTCGACCTGATCGAAGGGGGCGAGGGAGCTGCCGCGGAGGAGTTCTGGCGCGAGCACCTCCGCGTCGTGCCGCCTCAGCTCGACGGCGACCCTCCGCTCACGATCTACGAGGCCGGCGGCGTGGATCACCGGCCAGGCGATCCCTGTCAACAGGGCCTGCACCACCATCCACTAATAGGATACCATTAGCGGATGGCCTCGAAGCCGTTGCAGGGCAAGGTCGCACTCGTCACCGGGGCGTCGCGCGGCATCGGCCACGCGACCGCGGTGGAGCTGGCGGAGCTGGGCGCCGACGTCGCCGTCACCGCCCGCACCGTCGAGCCCCGCGGCGACGACCTCACCGGCACCATTCACGAGACCGCTGCCGCAGTCACCGCGGCCGGGGCACGGGCCGTGCCGATCGCCGCCGACCTCGTGGTGCCGGCTGATCGCGCTCGGGTGGTGAGCGAGACGCTCGACGCGCTCGGCCGCATCGATATCCTCGTCAACAACGCTGCCGACACCGGCGACAACGTGTTTCGCGGGTTCTGGGAGACCACGCCGGAGGAGTGGGCCGGCCAGATCGACTTGAACCTGAACACGATGTACGCGCTGATGCGCGCCTGCGCGCCGTCGATGCGCGAGGCCGGCGCCGGGCTGATCGTGAACCTCGGCTCGATGCGCGCCATCCCCGAAGGCCTCAACGGCATGGGCGGGCGGATCACGGAGGACGTGCGCCTGGGGGCCGCGTACCCCACCAGCAAGATCGCGATCTTCGCCATGTCGACGCTGCTCGCCCAAGAGCTCGCCGAGGACGGGATCGTCGTCGTGACCATGAACCCCGGTGGCGCGGCCACCGAGTCGTTCCAGCACAACGCCACGCGCTTCGGTTGGGACCCCAACCTCGGCACGCCGGTGTGGATGCCGGCCAAGACCGTGGGCCACCTCGCCACCTGCGACGACCCGATGGCGTATGCGGGCACGTTCGTCGACGCGGTCACCTTCGCCCAGGAGAACGGGCTCGGCTGAGCCGTCGCGGCATTGGTGTACCATTTGGGGCGTGTCGGCGGCCGCGTCGCATCACCACGCCCCCCATGCGACGGTGGCCTGGAAGCGGCCCGAACGCGACGGTCCCACCAAGCGAGCGGCTCGCCTCGCGGCCCGGATCGCGGATGAGGTCATCGCCGATGGTTGGCCGGTCGGCGAGATGCTGGGGTCCGCCGGCGAGCTGACCAAGCGCTACGACGTCAGCCGGGCGGTGTTCCGTGAAGCAGTTCGGATCCTGGAGCACCAACAGGTGGTGCGCACCCGCCGGGGCTCGATGGGTGGCTTGTTCGTGTCGGAGCCGACGCTCGACGCGATCACCGACGCGGCCGTCCTGTACTTGCACCGCCTCGACACGACCGTCCGCGAGGTGTTCGAGGCCCGCATGCTGCTCGAAGCGATCGCGACCGAGCTTGCGGCTCGCCGCCTCGCAAGAGGCGGCCGCACCCGCCTGCGCGCGCACCTCGCCGGGGAGCGGTCCGGCGACATCACCGATCCGCACGTCCTGCACGAACTGCTGGCGACGCTGAGCGGCAACCCGGCACTGGAGCTGTTCGTCCACATCCTCGACCGGGTGTCGCTGCTCTACATGCGAGACGACTTGGCGGTCGACGCGCAGACCATCGCCTCCGCGTCGCGGGCGCACCGCAGGATCGTCGACGCCGTGCTCGCCCGCGACGACGCCGCCGCGGGTCGCCACATGCGCCGCCACCTCGAAGCCGAATGGCGGTTCCTGGAGCAGCGCCATGCGACGAGGCCGATGATGTCGACCAACGCCGCGCTGGCGTCGGCGTCGGCCGGCAAGCGTGCCGAGGTCGTCGCACGGGAGATCTACCTGGGCGTGGTCGCCGGCCACCTCACATCTGGCACGTACCTCGGTTCAGAGCCCGACCTGCTCGCACGGCACGGCGTGAGTCGAGCCGTGTTCCGCGAGGCGGTCCGCCTCCTCGAGCACCACGATGTCGCGGCGATGCGGCGGGGCACGGGCGGCGGCTTGTACGTCGCGGCGCCCAGCCCCGAGGCGGTCACCGACGTCGTGGCCCTCTACCTCGCCCGTCGGGGCACCGGTCTGCCGGCCGTCGCAGAGCTGCGGGTGCGGGTCGAGGAATCACTCGTCGATCTCGTGATCGATGGGCTCGACGACGACGGCGCCGCGGCCTTGGATCAGGCCGCGGAGCTCGATGAAGGGGCCGAGCAGTCTGCGGAGGCCGTACACGACCTCCACACCGCGATGGCCGCCCTGGCCGGGAACCGCGCGCTCGAGCTGGTGGCGCTCGTGCTGATCCGGCTCACGCGCTTTCGTCAGACGCGCCCGCTCACCGACGAGGCAAAGGTCGAGATCGGTCGCGACGTGCACCGGTCGCACGTGGCGATCGTCCGGTCGATCCGGGTCGGTGACCGCGACCGTGCCCGATCACGCATGCGCCGGCACCTCGACGCGCTCGCGGCGTTCCTCGACTGAGGGGGGCTGGGCCGTCCGGGGTGGCCCGACCGCGGGGTCAGGTGCTCAAGCCGACCTCGTTCGCGTAGCGCTCGATGTCGGCGAGGCCCTCGAGGCCCACCTCGCCGACCCGGCGACCAGGCCAAGGCGTGACCACCACGCGGTGGACACCCTGTTCGGCGAGAGCTGCGAGCTCCTCGTTCGAGACCGTGCCGAGCGAGATGGTCGAGTACTCGAACGGCAGATCGGCGCGGCCGGCCTCTGCCCGCAACCGCTCGATCTCGGGGATCACGTGCGTCTCGCCATACCAGCCGTCGCCGAGCTGCGCGGCACGACGCAGCGCGGGCGGGCCACCACCGCCGATGTGGATCGGCAAGGGCCGCTGCAGCGGCTTGGGCTCGAAGCCGAGTGGCCCGAAGTCGAAGAAGTCGCCGTGGAACTCCGGGGCCGGCGACTCGAACAGCACGCGCAATGCGCGGATGAGCTCGTTGCAGCGCTTGCCCCGAACCGACCAGTCGTTGCCGGTGAAGCGGTACTCGTCGGCCGTCCATCCCAAACCGGTGGCCATGTCGAGCCGGCCACCGGAGAGCACGTCGAGGGTCGCGAGCGTGCGCCCGACGAGGACCGCGTCGCGAAGGGTGAGCATGTAGATCCCGATCCCGAGGCGCACCCGTTCGGTGGCGGCCGCGACGTGCGCCAACACGATCATCGGGTCGAGGAACGGCGACGTCGGCTCGAACGGCACCATGTCGGCCGTGAACGCATCGCCCAGCACGTCGGCCAGCGGGAACGACCGCCACCAATCGTCAGTGGCGGGCAGCGACACGTGCTCACCCGACCACACCGACTCGTAACCCAACTCCTCCGCGGCCTGCGCGAACGCGACGACGTGCTGGGGCTGGGCCCAGACGATGTTGAGACCGACCTTCACCCGCGGCGCCATCGCAATAGTATACTCTTTGCGATGAGCGACGGCCGAGCATCGTTGGCCGGTCAGGCTGCGGTCGTCACCGGCGGCGGGGCCGGCATCGGGCGGGCCGCGGCGCTCGCCTTGGCCCGGCGAGGCGCGGATGTCGCGGTGATCGACATCGATCCCGAGCGAGCGGCGGAAGCGGTCGAGGCGGTCACGGCGCTCGGGCGCCGCGCCACCGCCTTCCAGGCCGACGCCACGGACGTCGATGCGGTCGCACGCGCGGTGGCCGCAGCCGACGACCACTTTGGCCGCATCGACGTGCTGGTGAACAACGTCGGCGGCGTCCGCGCCGCCCGCTTCGTCGACCAGAGCGAGCGGAGCTGGCGGCGCCACATCGACATCAACTTGGTGAGTGCCCTGGCCGCCACCAGCCTCGCCGCGACGGCCATGGTCCGCGACGGGCGCAGCGGCGCCATCGTGAACGTGTCGAGCATCGAAGGCACCAGGGCCGCGCCGATGTTCGCGGTCTACGGCGCCTGCAAGGCGGCACTGCTCTCCTTCACCCGCTCGATGGCCGTCGAGCTCGGACCGCACGGCATCCGCACCAACGCGGTGACACCCGATTGGGTCCGCACACCTGGCAACAGCGGCGTGCGATCCGGCCCCGTGCCCGAGCCCCTGCCATCCCGTCCAGCGGCAGTCGAGCGCCGGCTCGCAGCGTACGTCCCCCTCGGGCGCGAGGGCCTCGCCGAGGAATGCGGCAACGTGATCGCCTTCCTCGCCTCGCCCGAAGCGAGCTACGTCAACGGGGCGGTGATCCCGGTCGACGGCGGTACGTGGGCATCGAGCGGCTGGAACCAGCTCCCCGACGGCGGCTGGTCGCTGTTCGGCTCCGAGCCGATGTACTGACCGACTTGCCCACGCCAGCCAGTGGTGCGTGTGGCGATTGGCGGGAGGTCATGGCGGGTCGTGACCACCCCCTCACCCAGCCGACACATCACTAGACGCGGCGGCCGGCCGCTTCCCAGTACTCGTCGCGCAACAAGCGCTTGTAGAGCTTGCCGGCCTCGGTGCGCGGCAGCTCGGCTCGGAAGTCGACGCTGCGAGGGCACTTGAAGCTCGCCAAGTGCGCGCGGCAATGAGCCATGAGCTCGTCGGCCAAGGCGTCGGACGCCTCGACCGTCGGCTCGACCTCGACGATGGCCTTCACCTGCTCGCCCCACTCGGCGTCGGGCACCCCGATGACCGCCACGTCGCGCACGGCCGGATGCGACGACAGGGTGCCTTCGACCTCGGCGGGATAGATGTTCACCCCGCCGCGGATGATCATGTCCTTGGCGCGATCGCAAATGAAGAGGAACCCGTCGTCGTCGAGGTAGCCCACGTCACCGATGGTGAAGGCGTCGCCCCGACGCACCGAATCGGTCAGGTTCGGGTCGTCCTTGTAGACCCAGTCGGGGCCGTCGGAGCGGATGTACACCTGGCCGATCTCGCCCGCCGGCAGCGGTTCGCCGCCGTCGTCGAGGATGAGCACCGACACGCCCCGGACCGCCCGACCGACCGTGCCGGGCTTCTCGAGCCAGCGTTCGGGCTTGGCGATCGTGGCAGCCCCTTCCATCCCGCCGTACGTCTCCCAGATCACCGGACCCCACCACTCCATCATCTGGCGCTTGGTCTCGAGGGGGCACGGCGCCGCGGAGTGGACCACCACCTGCAAGCTCGACGTGTCGTGACGAGCCCGCACCTCGTCGGGAAGGTGGAGCAGCCGCACGAACTGGGTCGGCACCATGTACGCCGTCGTCACACGGTGGCGTTCGATGGCGCGCAGCGCCTCCTCGGCGTCGAACCGCTTGTGGATCGCCAGCGACTGGCCGACGTTCAGCGCGCCCTGCGCGAACCCGAAACAGCCCCCGTGCGAGAGCCCGGCCGTGACGAGGTGCGTGCCTTCGAACGGCAAGAAGCGGAAGGCGTGCCCGAACGACTTCATCAGGTCCGCGAGCGCCCACGGGTCCGCAGGGATCTGCTCGCGCCACACGCCTTTGGGCTTGCCGGTCGTGCCCGACGAGTACGTGATCAGGCTCCCCGCGGCACGCCCTTCCGGCGGGGTCGTCGGGTGGTCGGCGATCAGATCGTCCTGGTCGACGAAGCCAGGCGCCGAGCCGTCGACCATCACCCGGACCACCAAGTTCGGTTGTTCGCCGAGCATGGCAGCCCGGTCCTGGTAGTCGGCGTGGATCACGACCGCCTTGGCGGCAGCGTGCTGCGCGATCTCCCACATCTCCTCGGACGTCAGCGCAGGGTTCAGGGCAAGCGAGCGCATGCCAGCCTCGCTGGTGGCGAGCTGCCACACGATGATGTCGACCCCGTTCGGCAGCGCGTACGCGACGACATCCCCGTCGCCGACGCCACGGGCGCGCAGGGCGTGCACGAGCTGGTGGGCGCGGCCGGCGAGCTCGCCGAACGTCAGGACCTCGCCGGTCGGGCTTTCCACGATCGCGGGTTGCTCGGGACGGTCCTGGGCGATGTACCAGATCCCCAACCGCTGGTCCCACGGGTTGCGCATGGTCCATAGAGTATCCTATTTGCGACGGCGACCCCGGCGATGGACGGGGTTCTATGAGACACTTGACACGGATTGCCTACTAATTGACACTTGGCGTCATGTCGGCGGAACGAAGCGCCGGGGTCGACCGATCGAGCAACGCCGCGGGGTTCGACCCGACGGCGCCCGGCTTCTTCGAGGACCCCTACCCGCACTACGAGCGGCTCCGCTCGCAGAGCCCCACGCACGTCGACGGCCGCGGGATCGTCTTCGTCTTCCGCTACGACGACGTGCGCAACGTGTTGATCGACCCGCAGCGCACGAGCATGGATCGCAGCGGTGCACTGCCTCCCCGCGCCGACGGCACCCGGCGTGCGGGCCCTCCGACCTTCCCGAGCGCGGTGCTCAACTGCGACCCGCCCGACCACAAACGGCTGCGGCGCCTGCTCCAACCCGCCTTCACGCAACGCTCGCTCGACGCCCTCGAAGCGTGGATGGACGGCGAGCTCGGCCGCCTGCTCGACCGCTTGGAGCGGACCGCCGCGTCGAACGGTGGCGTCGTCGACCTCATCACCGGGTTGGCGTTCCCCTTCCCGTTCCGAGTGGTGTCGCAGATCGTCGGCATGCCACCTGGGCGCGACACCCAGATCCGCGACTGGGCCCACGCCATCCGCCTCGCGTCGGACCCGATCGTGCCGCGCGACCAGGTCGCGTCGGCGGTGACCGCGTACCAGGAGATCAACGAGTACGTCCGCCGTGAAGTGCTGCCCTGGCGCCGCGCGAACCCGGGCGACGACCTGCTCAGCCGGTTGTTGCACGCCGAAGGTGAGGATGGGCTGACCACCGAGGAGCTGCTCGACAACGTCGGGCTGCTCTACGTGGCGGGCCACGAGACCACCACTGGCCTGATCGGCAACGCAGTCCTGAACCTCCTGCGCCACCGCGAACAGCTCGAACGGCTGCGCGCCGCGCCCGACCTGCTGCCGAACGCGATCGACGAGCTCAACCGCTTCGACAGCCCGGTGCAGTTCGCCTGGCGCTACGTGACCGCCGACCTCGACGTGGCCGACGCGACGCTCACTCGCGGCGACATGGCGTTTGTGTGCGTCGGCTCCGCCAACCGAGACCCATCACAGTTCGGCGCCTCCGCCGATCGCCTCGACATCGACCGCGCCAACGCCAGCGACCTGGTGTCGTTCGGCGCGGGCCTGCACTACTGCCTCGGCGCCAACCTCGCACGGCGAGAAGCGGGCCTCGTGGTCCGCCGACTGTTCGAGCGCTTTCCAGCACTCGACCTCGCAGGCGATCCGGTCCGGGGCCGCAGCATCACGTTCCGCTCGCTCGAGCACCTTCCGGTGTCGCTCGGATCATGACCCGCTACGACCAGGACGGCCGCTATCGACGCTGGGTGCGGTTCGAGCGCTCCGATGAAGGCATCTTGCTCGTGCAGCTCCACGACGCCGGCAGCGAGTTCACCTTGACGCACCGCTCCCACGGCGCCATCGCCGACGCGTTCGCGGACGTCGCGCGCGACCGCGACCTCAGCGTGGTGATCTTCACCGGCACCGGGCCGTCGTTCATGGACCGCTGGGGCGGGGCGGACCCTGACCGGGAGTTCCCCGAGCGCAGCGATCCCGGCGCCGAGCTGCTCGACGAAACCGGCTGGGTCGGCGCGCAGCTCCACCGCAACCTGCTCGACGTGCAAGTGCCCGTGATCGCCGCGGTCAACGGCGCGTGCACGACGCACAGCGAGCTCCCGCTCATGTGCGACATCGTGCTCGCTGCCGAGCACGCCTACTTCGAGGACGGTCCGCACTTCCCCCGCGGCGTCGTGCCCGGCGATGGGGTGCACACCGTGTGGCCGATGGTCGTCGGGCACAACCGGGCCCGCCACTTCCTCCTCGGCGGGCAACGCCTGTCGGCCCGCGAGGCACAGCAGTGGGGGGCGGTCAACGAGGTCCTCCCGGGCGACGAGCTGCTACCGCGGGCATGGGAGATCGCCCGCTATCTCGCGATGCGCCCCCGACTCACGTTGCGCTCCACGCGCTCGGTGTTGATCCAACCGTTCCGGCGCGCCGCCACCGCGGACTTGGCCTCGGGCGTGTACCAAGAGCTGTACGCCATGCGCGGCTTTCTGTCGTGGCGCGGCGGCCAGCAGCCGCTGGACCGGCGCTGGGACGACCATCCCTGGCCCGGCGCCCCCGGGAGCGACCACGCGCCCGCGGTCGGGTCGCAGCCCACCGCCCCGGAGTGACCGTCAGCCCACGGCAAACGTGAGGGGGAGCGACTGCAGGCCGTGGAGCATGTAGCTCGGGTCGTACGCAACGTCGGCCCGGTCGATGCCCAAGCGGATGTCGCTGCAGCGGTCCAGCAACGCCCGCAGTGCGATCTGCGCCTCGGCGCGCGCCAACGACGACCCGAGGCAGTAGTGGGCGCCGAACCCGAACGTCAGGTGCGGCGACTTCGACGCCTGCGGGCACTGGAACGCGTCGGGGTCCGGGAACTCGTCGGGGTCGCGGTTGCCCGACGCGTACACGAGCCACAGCGCCGAGCCGGCCGGGATGTGCACGCCGCCGAGCTCACACTCGGCGTCGGCGATGCGATACGTGCCGTTGACCGGCGGCTCGGTTCGCAGCACCTCTTCGAGGAACGGTGCCACCAGGTCGGGCTCGGCCCGCAGCCGATCGGCGAGCTCGGGATCGCCGGCGAGCTGGAGCATGCAAGTCGAGATCGCCATGGCGGTGGTGTGGTTGCCGGCCAGCAGGAACTGGATCACCATGCTCACGACCTCGGCGGGAGTGAGCCGCTCGCCTTCGATCTCGGCATGGGCGAGCTTCGAGATGAGATCATCCCTCGGGTCGTCGGTCCGCTCGGCCACGAGGCCCAGCAGGTAGTCGGCCACGACGGCACGGGTCCGCAGGATCGACGCGATCTCGTCCTTGCCGAGCTCGCGGACACCCACGCCGGCCACGAGCGTGTTCGACCAGCCCATGAAGTCGTCGACCCGGTCGGCACCGACGCCGACCGCTTTGGCGATGACCGCCATCGGCAAGGGGATCGCGAACTCCGAGATGAGCTCGACTTCCCCCTTGTCGATGAAGCCGTCGATGAGCCCTTGCGCCAGCGCCTCGATCTCCGGCTCGATCGCATGGATGGCCGCGGGCGTGAACGCCCGGTTGACGAGCGCGCGCTGGCGCGGGTGCTCGGGCGGGTCGGCCTGGAGCAGCACCGCGGCCGTGGCCTCGGTCATCAACTTCACGGCGAGCTCGGCGATCTCCGGGTCCTCCGCCGCCAGCTCTGCCATGACGGTCATCAGCTTGCGGTCGGCGGCCGGGCCTGTGGCCGATCGGCTCGAGAACTGCTCGGGGTGCCGCAACACCTCGACGATGAGGTCGTAGCGGGTGACCGCGAACGCCTCGAGCTCGTCGTACCAGGCCACCGGCGCCCGGTCGCGCATCGCCGCGAACGTCGGATACGGGCACGCGACCCGCTCTGGATCGAACTCGAACAGCTCCCGCGCCCCGCTGACTGCCGCATCGGTCATGGCTGCGCAGGGTACTACATGCGACAAGTTCCGTCGAGCGTGTCATAGTGGCGACCGGCCCCGGCCGGCGTGCCTCGGGGCGAACCGTCAGGGGACGAGCGCCGGCGCGAGGAAAGTCTCGAGCAAGTGGCGGATCCGCTGCTCGTCGCGCTCGGTGGGGCTGTCGAACATCGCGAACGAGAAGATGATGCGCAACGTCCACTCGTTGAGGTCGTCGAGCTCGAGGTCGGGCCGGAGCTCGCCATCGGCCTTCGCCTGCTCGACGAACGGGCCCATGGTGGCCCGCATCGTGTCGTAGAACGCGCTCGACGCCGTCACCGCCTTCGACGCCAGCAGTGACCCTTCGGGCGTGAGCATCAACGGGAGATACTTGCCCCGCCGGACCGCTTCGATCGAGCGCAGGGTGGCCTTGATCAGCCGCTCGGCGTACGGGCCAGGCTTGCTCATCAAGGCCTGCACTTTGGCGTTGACGGCCTCGCTCTCGCGCAGGTACGCGCCGGCGATCAGGTCGCCACGACCGTCGAAGTAGCGATACACCGTGCTGCGCGACACCTTGGCCTCGCGGGCCACGTCGTCGACCGTCGTGCGCCGCAGGCCGAAGCGCTCGAAGCACCGCTCCGCGGCGTTCAGCAGGCGCTCGCGGGCATCGTCGCCGTTGTCGAGGCGTTCCTTGCCACCCCACCGGCGTTCCGGGGCACCATGTGAGATGTACATCTGGTGGCCCTCCTTCCCACGGTCGGAGTGCTGCTCGGCCCAGTGGATCAACCCCGGCCGGGGACCTCTCTATGAGACACTAGACGAATCCTGTACTTCACCGCTATGGTCCGTCCATGAGCACCCTCACCGGCAACGTCGCGTTCATCACGGGCGCCGCACGAGGCCAAGGGCGCAGCCACGCGGTCCGTCTCGCCGAGGAAGGCGCCGACATCATCGCGATCGACATCTGCGCGCCGATCGACTCCGTTCCCTACCCGTTGGCGACCAGCGACGACTTGGCGCAGACGGTGAAGGAGGTCGAGGCAGTCGGCCGGCGCGCGGTCGGGCTGACGGCCGACGTGCGCGACGCGACGGCGTTGCAGGCAGCGCTCGATGCCGGCATTGCGGAGCTCGGCCCCGTCGACATCGTCGTGGCCAATGCGGGCATCGCCCCGATGTCGCTCGAACCGGCCGACTCGGAGTGGAACGACGTGCTCGACGTGAACCTCACCGGCGCGTACAACACGGTCCGCCTCGCGATCCCCCCGATGATCGAACGCGGCGAGGGCGGCGCCATCGTGCTGGTCACGTCGATGGCCGGCCTCGCCGGCATGGGTGGCAACAGCCCCGGGATGCTCGCGTACACCGCGTCGAAGCACGGCGTCGTGGGCCTCACCCGCGCGTGGGCGAACTACCTCGCGCCGCACCACATCCGCGTCAACGGGGTGGCACCCACCGGGGTCCGCACGCCGATGGTGACGAACGATGCGTTCATGCCGTACGTCCAG
Organism: Acidimicrobiales bacterium; assembly: GCA_035547835.1. NCBI lineage: Bacteria > Bacillati > Actinomycetota > Acidimicrobiia > Acidimicrobiales > Acidimicrobiales bacterium. The sequence goes on along the minus strand of DASZTW010000015.1, from coordinate 137,160 downwards.
GCGCACCCGGAGTTCGCCAACTCGATGGGCAACGCGCTGCCGGGCGTGGTGGTCGTCGAGCCGCTCGACATCTCGAACGCGGTGGCCTGGCTCGTCTCCGACGGAGCCCGCTACGTGACCGGCACCATCGTCCCGGTCGACGCCGGGGCGCTCAACAACCGCTGAGCCCCATGGGCGCGACTCGCCTCGATGCTTCACCGCACGCCGATGTCGACCTCGGTGTGCTCGACGAGATCCAGCGCCGCGTGCTGTGGCTCGCGGTCCGGATGGTCGACCACGCCAACCACGACCGCCCGGCGGGCCAAGTGAAGGTCGGCGGCCACCAGGCGTCGTCGGCATCGATGGTCGCCATCATGACCGCCTTGTGGTTCGGCCACCTCGACGGGCACGACAAAGTCGCCACCAAGCCGCACGCCTCGCCCGTGCTGCACGCGATCAACTACCTGACCGGCCAGCTCGACGAGTCGTACCTGCAACAGCTCCGCTCCTTCGGCGGTGCAACGCATCGTCGACGACCACGACGATGCCGAGCTTCCCTCGCTGGTCCAGGACCTCGGCGGCCATGACCTCGCGTCGCTGCTCGACTGCTACCGCGCCTGCGCCGCGGTGACCGACCGGCCGAGCGTGGTGTTCGCGTACACGGTGAAGGGTTGGGGGCTACCGATCGCCGGCGACCCGCTCAACCACTCGGCGCTGCTGCAACCCGACGACATCGCCGAGCTGCGAGCGACGCTCGGTGTCGACGCCGGCGACGAGTGGGCGCGTTTCGATCCGGCCTCTCGTGCGGGGAAGGTGTGCCGAGCCGTGGGCCGCCGCCTCGCCCACCGGCCAGCGGGCCCGCGACCGCACAATCCCGTGCCGACCTCCGCGTTGCGCTCCGTCGGCGCCAAGCCCACCAGCTCGCAGGAGACGTTCGGCCGTGCGCTCGTCCGACTGGCCGACGACCCGGCCATCCGCGATCAGCTCGTCACCGTGTCGCCCGACGTGAGCGTCAGTACCAACCTCGGGGGCTGGATCAACAAGGTCGGCGTGTTCCACCCCGACGAGCAGCCCGACTTCCTCGGCGATGCGCGGCTGCTGCGATGGCGACAGGCGCCCACCGGACAGCACATCGAGCTGGGCATCAGCGAGATGAACCTTTTCCTCATGCTCGAGGCGCTCGGGCTCGGCCACGAGTTGCACGGCACCCACCTGCTGCCCGTCGGCACCGTGTACGACCCGTTCGTGTGCCGCGGTCTCGATGCGCTCATCTACGCGCTCTACAGCGGCGCCAGGTTCGTGGTGGCGGGCACACCGGCCGGGATCACGCTCGCTCCCGAAGGCGGCGCGCACCAGAGCACGATCACCCCGTCGATCGGCCTCGAGCTCCCCGGCCTCACGTACGCGGAGCCCTGCTTCGCGCGACCGGTCGACTGGCTGTTGTGCGACGGGCTCGACCGCCTCTCGGCCCCGGACGGCGACAGCCTCTACCTGCGACTGTCGACCCGCCCGATCGACCAGGCGCCGTTCGAGGCACTGCTCGATCGCCACGACGGCGTCCAGCTCCGCGAGGCGGTGCTCGCCGGCGGCTACCGGTTGCGCGAGCCCCGCGACGCGCCCGCCGAAGTGGTGCTTGCGGCGTGCGGCCCGGTGATCCCCGAAGTCCTGGCCGCGGCCGAAGCCCTCGAAGCAGAAGGGCTGCCGTCGGTCGTCATCGACCTCACCAGTCCCGACCGGCTCTACCGCCAGTGGCGGGGCAGCCTGCGCGACGCCAGCCGAGGTGCGCGGCCCGCCGCGCCGGTGTTCCACCTGGCCCACCTCATCCAGCCGCAGGAGCGGAAGCTGCCGATCGTCACGGTCCACGACGCCGCCAGCCACACGCTGGCGTGGCTCGGCAGCGTGTTCGGGGCTCGCGTGCTGCCAGTGGGCGTCGACGAGTTCGGCCAATCAGGCTCGATCCCCGAGCTGTACCGCGCGTTCGACCTGCTACCCGACCAGATCGTCAACGCCGCGCTGGTGGCGACTGCCTGACCCGCCCCCCGGCACAGGCGCCGGCGCGTGGACCCCCGCTCGCGGTGTGTCCGGTAGGTGAGGAGTTGGTCATGGCGAGTCATTCGGTGCCGCGGGCAGGGACGCACGACGAAGGCGCGGGCGGAGCTGCGGTGAGGAGCACGACGCCCTCCAGCGGTGCCGAGGGCCGCCGGGGCCGCCCTCGCCGATTGCCAGACGCACCACTAGAAGCTGCGGACGTGGATCCTGTCGATCTTCTGGGTGCGGGGCCGGGTCACGATGAACACGTGGGCTTCGGCCACGTCGCTCACCGCCTGGCCCCCGTAGCGACCGCCCGCCGTCGCCATCAGGCCTCGCTCGACCCACAAGTTCACGGCTTCCGACGTGCGTTCGGGATCCCATTGCCAGTCGGTCGAGCCGCCGCCGGGGCCGATCGACACGCCTTGCACCAGCGTCGTGACCCGGATGTCGTCGTCTTGCAGCTCGGCGGCGAGCACTTGGCTGAACGCCTCGAGACCGGCCTTGGTGGCCACGTACATCGACAGCATCGGGAACGGGTGCAACGTCGACTCGCTCGACGTGTTCACGATGTCGGCGCCTTCCGCCGCACGCAGCAGCGGGATCGCGGCACGGCATGTGAGCACCGGGCCGACGAGGTTGGTCGACAGCTGCTGTTGGATGTCGGCGTCCGACAGATGCTCGACCGGACACGGCCGGTAGACCGCCGCGTTGTTCACGAGGATGTGGAGCTTGTCGTGGCGCTCGCCGATGCGGGCGAACGCCGCGGCGACACTCTCGGAATCACCGACGTCGCACGGCACCGCCTGCACGTCGCCAGGGAGCGACGCCACGAGCTCGTCGAGCCGCTTCGGCTCCCGCGCGAGCAGGTACACCGACGCGCCTTCCTCCGCGAAGCGGGTCGCGATGGCGCGCCCCGAGCCGCTCGACGCTCCCGTGACCGCAGCCACCTTGCCGCTCAGCACGCCCATCGGGCAGCTCCTCTCCGTCGTGTCATCAACTTCACGATCGTCGGGCTCACGTGACGCCGAGCGCCTCGCCCGGAGGACGGGTGCGGTTCCGGGCGTCGGTCTCGGCCACCAGCCCGCCGTCGATCGCGATCGACTGGCCGGTGATGAACGACGACTCGTCGCTGGCGAGGAACAACGCCAAGTTCGCGACATCGGCGGGTTCGCCCGATCGCGGCAGCGGCTGCGCGTGGGCCAACGTCCGCCGGAGGTCGTCGGGCTGCATCGGCGCGGTGAGCGCCCCGCTCTCGTAGATGATCGGCGTCACGATCGCGCCGGGACAGATGCAGTTGACCCGCACGCCGGCGGGTGCGAGCTCCATGGCGGCCACGCGCGTGAGCGAGATCACCCCGCCCTTCGCCGCGCTGTACGACCCCATGCCCGGCGCACCGAGCATGCCGGCGATCGAGCCGGTGCAGATGATCGACCCGCCGCCGCGCTCGGCCAACACCGGCGAGGCCAGCTTGATCCCGCGCCACATCGCCTTCAGGTCGACGTCGACGATGCGATCGAAGAGATCCTCGGGGCACTCGGCCACCGAGCCCTCGACGCTGCCGATCCCCGCGTTGTTGAACAGCACGTCGAGGCCGCCGAACTCGTCGAGCGCGGCGGCGAACACCTGCTCCAGCTCCGCCGCGACGGTCACGTCGGCGGGAACGAAGCGGGCTGCCGCGCCAAGCCGCTCGGCGATCGAGTGGCCATCGTGGACGCCGCCGGGACGCCGACTCGGCGGGTGATCGGCCGGCGGGAGGTCGGTGAGCACGACCCGTGCACCTTCTGCGACGAACCGTTCGACCGTTGCGAGCCCCAGACCGGAAGCACCGCCGGTGACGATCGCGACCTTCCCTTCGAGACGCCCCATCAGGGGAATAGTATACCCTTTGCGGCACTCGGGACGTGGGGCTGAGAGGAGCGAGCCGTGGCTCTCCAACCGATGCAGGGCGTGCGGGTCGTGGAGGTGGCGCAGTTCACCTTCACGCCGGCAGCAGGAGCAGTGCTGGCCGACTGGGGTGCCGACGTCATCAAGGTCGAGCACGCCGAGCACGGCGACGCGCAACGCGGCCTCCGGCTCGGGACCGGCGGCGCGGCGGAGGGCTCGTTCCAGCCGCTGATGGAGCACCCCAACCGCGGCAAGCGGAGCATCGGGCTGGCGCTCGAGAACCCGAACGCGCACGCGGTGCTGCTCGACTTGTGCCGCGGCGCCGATGTGTTCTTGACCAACTTCCTGCCCGACGCCCGTCGGCGCCTGCACATCGAGGTGGACGACATCCGGGCCGCCAACCCCGACATCATCTACGTGCGGGGCAGCGGCCACGGCCAGCGAGGGCCCGATGCCGAAAAGGGCGGCTATGACAGCCCCACGTACTGGTGTCGAGCCGGAAGTGCTTGGGCATCCACGCCACCCGACAGCCCTCGAGCGACCGGGATGCCGGGCGGCGCGTACGGCGACTCCCTCGGCGGCATGACCATCGCCGGTGGCATCGCCGGTGCGCTGTTCGCTCGTGAGCGGACGGGCGAGACGTCGGTGGTCGACGTGTCGCTGATGGGGGTCGGCACGTGGGCCATGGCGCTGTCGGTGACGACGTCGCTGCTGCTCGGCGGCCCGATACCTCCGATGCGCCTCGACGGCCCCATGACCCTCCCGGTGAACCCGCTGATCGGCACCCTCCGCACGTCCGACGGTCGGTGGATCAACCTCACCATGCTCCAACCCGGCCGCTACTTCGCCGACCTCTGTCGACACCTCGGCCTCGAACATCTCCTCGACGACGAGCGGTTCAGCACGGCCGAGGGCCTCATGGCGAACGCGGCCGAGGTGGGCGAGCACGTGGCCAACGCGATCGCGCAGCAGCCGTACGACCACTGGGTCGAGCACCTCCAGACGCTCGAAGGCCAGTGGGCTCCCGTGCAGAATCCCTACGAGCTGGCGTCGGACCCGCAAGTGGTCGCGAACGGCTACCTCCTCCCGGTGACCGACGGCGAGGGCAACGAGCGGCAGCTCGTCGCAAACCCGGTCCAGTTCGACGAGACGCCGCCGACGCTCACCCGCGGCCCGGGCTTCGCCGAGCACACCGACGACATACTCCGCGAGCTCGGCCTCGACGACGACGCGATCATCGCGCTCAAGATCGACGGCGCCTGCACCTGAACCGCGTCGGCACCGGCCCTTGAGCCGGCGACCTCACCCCGTTATTGTACTAAGTACAAGATTTGTGGAATAAGCACTGCGGGGGTCGATCCCCCATCGCTGCCGAACACCACGAAGCCCGCACGGCTCGCACGACGGCCCGTCGAACCGTCCGGCAGGGGGATACACATGCGTCTGGGGCGATCCCGATCGCCGCAAGGGTCACCAACGTTCGGTGTCGTCATCGGCCTCGTCGTGGGTGTCGTGCTGGCCAGCTTGACCGTGCCCTACATCCGCACCCAGCGGGTCGCCTCGTCGGGTTCGGGCGCGGGCGGCGGCGCCGCGCTCAGCAGCGGCGACAGCTCCGGCGGCGCGGCGAGCAGCGGCGGAGGGTCCGCGAGCGGGGGCACCACGCCCGGTTCGGGATCGGGAACCGGCACCGGCACCGGCACCGGCACCGGCACGGGATCGGGCGCTGGCGGCGCGGGCGCGGGCGCGGGCTCTGGCGCGGGTGGCGCCGGGGCGGGAGGCTCGGGAGGAGGCAGCGCGGGCGGCCAGGCCACCGACGTCGGGCTGACCAAGACCCAGATCAAGATCGGCATCGGCTACCCCGACATCGGCGTGGCGTCGCAGCTCGGCTACAGCTTCGACTTGGGTGACCAGAAGGCCCGGTGGCAGGCGCTCATCGCCGCGCAGAACGCCAAGGGCGGCATCAACGGTCGCAAGATCGTGCCGGACTACCAGGCGGTCGGGTTGGTCACCGACCCCGCCGCGGCCACCCAGGCGGCATGCGTGCACTGGACGCAGGACTCCAAGGACTTCGCAGTCCTGATGTCGACCGAGTATCCGATCGCAGGCGTCGTCTGCGTGACGGGCAACGGCCAGACACCGTTCATCACCGCCGACATGGCCGAGTCGCGCTACTACGCCAACGGTCGACTGATCACGTCGGAGTCCTCACAGAACCGGGCGCTCGCCGACGGCGCGAAGTACCTCGCATCCAGCGGCATCCTCAATGGCAAGAAGATCGGGATCGTGTCCGGCGACGGTTCCGACAACGTGGCGGTGAACAGCACGCTGGTGCCCACGCTGCGCAGCCTCGGGCACGCGCCGGTCGACGTCGAGGTCATCCCGCCGACCGGCGTGAACCGCATCCCCATCGCGGTGTCGAACTTCAAGGCGAAGGGCGTCGACTTGGTGATCTTCGCCTGCAACCCCGGGCTGCCAGGCCCGTTCGTGCAAGCCGCCACGCGCTCGGGGTTGAACCCCACTTGGGCGCTGTCGTCGTTCAACTCCGAGACCACCGACAGCACCGACTCCTACCTGCCGGACTCGTTCGACGGCACCATCGGCTTCACGCAGGACTCGTTCCCGATCTACAACAGCGGCGCGGGCTACAACGCACTCGACCGCTCGTGCATCGATCGGGTGGGCAAGGCCGACCCGAAGGTCGCCCACCCCTCCGGGCTCGCGTCGCGCAGCCCGGCGGTGCAAGTGGCGCTCCGGGAGTGTGCCGTCTTCGACTTGTGGGTGGCCGCGGCGACCCATGCCGGCAACGGGCTGACGCGCCACACGCTCATCTCGTCGTTCGAATCGCTCGGGTCGGTCACCATGGCGCGCCAACTCGGCGGATCGTTCGGACCCGGCAAGCACGATGCCGGTGACTTCGTGCTCCAAGCGGTGTGGCGCAAGTCGTGCCACTGCTGGCTCCCCGCCCATGGCAACCAGCCACGGCGGCTCGGCTGACCCATGGCGGAGACCGCGCCGTTGCTCGAGACCGAGGCAGTCGACGTCGCGTACGGGCGGATGCAGGTGCTGTTCGGCGTCGGCATCCACGTCGAGGCCGGCGAGACGGTTGCCTTGCTCGGCACCAACGGCGCCGGGAAGTCCACGCTGTTGAAGACGGTGTCGGGCCTGCAACCCGCGGCCCGCGGCACCCTCCGCTTCGAGGGCCACGACATCACTGCGTTGGCGCCGCACCGCCGGGTGGAGCTGGGCATCGTCCAAGTGTCCGGCGGCAACGCGGTGTTCCCAGGCTTGTCGGTGCGCGAGAACCTCCGAGTCGGTGCGTACACCTTCTTGCGAGACCGGCGGCGCGTCGAGACCGAGATGATCCGGGTGCTCGACCTCTTCCCGTCGCTCCGCCCCCGGCTCGACCAGGCCGCGGGATCAATGTCGGGTGGGGAACAGCAGATGGTTGCCATCGCCAAGGCCCTGCAGCTGCGTCCCAAACTCCTGATCATCGACGAGTTGTCCCTCGGCTTGGCGCCGATCATCGTCGAGCAGCTCGTGAAGGTCCTCGAAGACCTCAAGGCGCAAGGCGTCACCATGCTCATCGTCGAGCAGTCGTTGAACTTGGCGCTGTCGTTCTCGGATCGCGCCTACTTCATGGAGAAAGGCGAAGTGCGCTTCTCCGGTCCCGCCACCGAACTGCTCGAGCGCGGCGATCTCGTTCGTGCGGTGTTCCTCGGGGCCGCGACCTGATGCCCCACCTCACCATCCGCTTCGAGCTGCTCGCCACCGGCGCGATGGCTGGCTTGGGCTACGCCATCCTCGGCGCAGGCCTCGTGCTCGTCTACCGCACCACCAAGATCATCAACTTGGCCCACGGCCAGATCGGCGCGGTGGCGGCGGTCGTGCTCATCGAGCTCGGCACCAGCAACCGCCTGCCGTACTTCGTGGCGCTCCCGATCGCCGTAGCGGTCGGCGCGGTGATCGGTTGGCTCGTCGAGCGCCTGCTCGTACGGCCGCTTGCCGATCGCTCACGTCTGGCCGTCCTCGTCGGGACGATCGGCGTCACCCAAGTGCTGCTGCTGGTCCAACTCAAGTTGCCGGCGGTCACTGCCGGCCAGACGTTCCCCGTGCCGTTCGACATCAACTGGCAGCTCGACAACCTCACCATCCGCGGCGAGCACGTGGCGCTGCTGATCTTCGGCCCCCTGTTCCTCACCGCCACCGCGGGTGTGCTGCGCTGGACCCGCCTCGGGCTCGGCATCCGGGCGATGGCCGAGAACAAGGAAGCTGCCTCGCTGGCCGGCATCCGCACCGACCGCATGTCGAGCATGGTGTGGGTGCTGGCGGGCGGATTGGCGGCGATCGCCGCGATCCTCACGATGCCGCTCACGGGCTCGGTGACCGCAGCCACCTCCACCCCCACGCTCGGTCCGTCGCTCCTGCTGCGTGCGCTCGCCGCCGGGGTCGCGGGCGGCCTCACCAACTTGCCGTTGACCGTGCTGGCCGGCGTCGTCATCGGGGTCGTCGAGTCGACGCTGTACGCCAGCTACCCCGCGACCCCCGGCGTGGTCGACGCCATCTTGTTTGTGGCGATCCTGGTGCTGTTGCTCGTGCGCGTGTCACGCAGCAGCGAGCCGAACGAGTCGGTCGTGTTCGGCACCGACCCCGTTCCGCTGCGCCAGAAGGTGCGAGACCACCCGCGCGTGCGACAGCTCCGGTGGGGCGGCGGCATCGGCGCGCTGGTGATCGTGGTGCTGATCCCGTTCGTGTACTCGAAGCCGTCGCAGCTCTTCCAGCTCTCCCGAGTCCCGATCTACGCCATGATCGGCATCTCGATCGTGATGCTGACGGGCTGGGCCGGTCAGCTCAGCTTGGGCCAGATGGGCTTCGTCGGCGTCGGCGCCATGGGCACCGCCGCGCTGGCCGGCCGCGGCGTCTCGTTCGGCCCCGCCGTCGGCTACATGACCATCGTCGGCGTGCTGCTCGCCGTGGTCATCGGCATCCCGGCGCTGCGGCTGCGCGGCTTGCTGCTCGCCATCGTCACGCTCGGCTTCGCCGTGGCCGCCTACACGTACGTGTTGCCTTCACACATGTTCCACAGCAACGCGACCGAAGTCGAGACGATCGTTCCCGGCAAGCTCGGACCCTTCGACTTCGGCAACTACCGCACCCTCTATTACACGTGCGTCGTGGCGCTCGTCGGCGTGGTGTTCGTCGCGCGGCGGATGCGGTCGACCGGCGTCGGCCGCCGGGTGCTGTCGGTGGAGGGCAACGAGGACGCGGCCGCTGCCATGGCGGTGCCGCCTGCCCGGGTGAAGCTCACCGCGTTCGCGCTGTCGGGGGCCATCGCCACGTTCGCTGGAGGTCTGCTCGCCGGCGTGACCCAGAACTTCTCTGTGGGCGTCTTCAGCCCGGATCAGTCCCTGCAAGTCCTGGCCATGGCGGTGGTCGGCGGCATCGGGTCCGTGGCCGGCGCCGTCCTCGGTGCGATCTATGTGATCGGCATCCCGAGCATCTTCGGCAACACGGTGGCCGTGCAGTTGGCGGTCAGCGGCATCGGGCTGCTGCTCGTACTGCGCTTCTTCCCTGCGGGACTGATGGGCGGCGCCGAGTTGGCGCGCGATCGCCTCGTGGCGTGGATCGCGCCCGAGGTGGCCACCGAACGCCCGCGCTTCACGGCTGACGACCGCACGCCCGCCACCGTCACTGCCGACGACGCCACGGCCGATGACGACGCCTCCGCAGGGGTCAAAGTCGACGCGCTCCGGGCGCTCCAGACCCGCCACGGTCACCATGCGGCGGCCACCCCGACCGACGCCGCCCGCGCCGAGGCGGACGGCAAGACGGACCGCGGCGCCGACGGCGAGGGGCCCGACCGCCCGGCCGTCCAACCGCCCGCGCTCGACGTGCGGGGCATCTCGGTGACCTTGCGGGGGCGCCAGATCGTGCGCCATGTCGACCTCCACTTGCAGCACGACGAGATCGTCGGGCTGATCGGCGCGAACGGCGCCGGCAAGACGACCCTGATGAACGCGCTCGGCGGGTTCCTGCCGGCCACCGGCACGGTGCAGCTCGACGACGTCGAGCTCACGTCTTTGCAGCCCGCCGCCCGAGCTGCCGCCGGCCTCGGCCGGTCGTTCCAGGGCGCCATGCTCTATCCCCGGCTCACGGTCCGCGAGTGCATCCAAGTGGCGCTCGAAGTCCGCCGCACGTCGGAAGTCATTCCATCGCTCCTCGCGCTCGCTCCGTCGGTGCGGACCGAAGCCTGGAACCGGCGACGGGCCGACGAGCTGATCGACCTGCTCGGCTTGGGGCGCTACGCGGAGCAGCCCTCCGGCGCGCTGTCCACCGGCACGCGGCGCATCGTCGAGTTCGGCTGCTTGATCGCGCAGCGACCCAAGGTCGTGCTGCTCGACGAGCCCACCGCCGGCGTCGCGCAACGCGAGACCGAGGCGTTCGTCCCGCTACTGCTCGAAGTGCGCAAGGCGCTGGGCGCGTCGATCCTGATCATCGAGCACGACCTGCCGCTCGTGATGGCGATCTGCGACCGCTTGTACTGCCTGGAGTCCGGCGCGGTCATCGCGTCGGGCGCACCCACCGACGTGCGCAACGACCCGCGGGTCGTGGCCAGCTACCTCGGCACCGACGAACGGGCGATCAGCCGCAGCGGCGCACTGCCGTCGGCCACCGAGGCCGCCACCAACGGCACGCGGCGGCACACCCCGAAGGCCGGCGCGGCGGACACGACGCGCCAGGAGGTTGCACCATGACCGACCGCCGCGACGACCGCTCGAAGGGCCGCGCAGCCGAGACCGACGACGGTGAGCCGCCTACCGTGATGGGGATGCTCGCGGCGCGTGTGCGCATGACCGAAGGCCAGCTCTACACCGCGATCTTGGCCGTACTGCTCACGTTCGCGCTGATGATCACCGGATTGCCGCACGCCCACAAGCTCCCGCCCGACAACGCCGGCCTCGGTGGCGGCACGACGCAGGTGGCTCCGTGACGCGGGCCCGCCTCGCCGCCGCGGGGCTGCTGGCGCTGTTGACGTGCAGCACCTTGGTCCTTTCGGGCGCACCCCGCGCGGCGGCCGCGACGCGGTCCGCTGCCACGCCGAGCGCTGTCGACGCGCCGGCGCAGACCGCCAACCCGGCCGAGAAAGTGCTGGCGATCGTGAGCCCGATCGCCTCGCCTGCGTGCAGCGCGTCGGGCTTGGCAACCCTTCTCGTCCCGGTGGTTGGCGGGCTGCTCACCGAGAAGGCGCATCTCCCGCCCAGCGTGAAGGTCGGCGATGTGATCCTCAACGCGCTGGGGCCTGTGTTCGTCATGTGCGGCACGCTGCCCGCCGCCAAGGGCTCCCAATGCGAGATCGACCGGCAGGCCACCTCGTTCTGGCCCGCCGAGTTGAACACGTTCGGCCTGACGCCTCCGTCGCCGCTCGGGATCGTGACCGACACGCTCGACGCGGCCATGAACCTGCTCGGACTGCCACCCCTCGCTGCGCTCGAGAACGCCCTCCAGTGCACGGTCCCACCGCCGGCCGGGGCGCCGGATCCCGTTGGTGTCGCCGCGGCGCCGGCCGCCGCGCCCGCGACACCGAGCACCGGCGACGCCGGCGGCGAGGCGCTCCCGGCCGTCCCCACCGGCGGCGGCCCTCTCGTCAACGACGTGCCAGCCGACGCCGCTGCTCCGGCTGACACCGCCCCGTCGGCCACACCCACGCCGGCGGCGACCACCCCCGCGCCCCGCACGGGCCTCATCCGGTCGCTGGTCGAGGACCTGCCGGGCCCGATCCGCGCGCTGCAGTTCGTGGTGGCAGCGGTGCTCGCCGCCTTCTTGGCCATGAGCTGGCTCACCGCGTGGCGCACCAAGGTGGCGACCCGACGCAAGTAGCCGAGCCGCACCCGACCTGTGGAGGGCTGCGGGTCAGGGCGTGAGCGCCGGGACCAGGAACGTCTCGATCAGCTCCGCGACGTTCTTGCGGCTGCGCTTCTTGGCGCTGTCGAACATCGCGAACGAAAAGATGATGCGCAGGTTCCACTCGATGAAGTCGTCGAGGTCGAGGTCGGACCGCACCTCGCCGCCGGCCTTGGCCTCCTCGAAGAACGGCCCCATCGTCTCGCGGGCGCTCTCGTAGAACGCCATCGACGCAGTGATCGCCTTGGTGGCGAGCATGGCGCCCTCGGGGGTGAGCATCAGCGGCAGGTACCGACCCGATCGGATGGCGTCGATCGAGCGCATGGTGGCCTCGACCACCCGGTCGCCGAACGCACCCGGACGCCCCATCAGCGCCTTGACCTTGTCGAACACCGCTTGGCTCTCGCGCAGGTACGCGGCGACGATCAGGTCACCGCGGCCCTCGAAGTAGCGGTACACCGTGCTGCGCGACACCTTGGCCTCACGCGCGACGTCGTCGATGGTCGTGCGCCGGATGCCCATGCGCTCGAAGCAGACCTCGGCCGCGTCGACCAGCCGTTCGCGCGCTTCCTCGTCGTTGTCGACGCGCTCTTTGGCGCCCCAGCGGCGCTCCGGTGTGTTGTGTGCGATCCGCATCTCCGCGCCAGCTCCAGTCCGAGTCGCCCGCCGGACGCCCCGACTCGTTTGTCTACCACCGCGCTGACGGCACTCCGACTATCTCCTACGAAACACCCGTCACGGATCGCCCACTAGGTTTCGACCAGCCGTTCGGGACAGGACCGGCCCGTGATTGGGCCGAACCGGCGCCGTCCGCAGCCGACAGAAGGACTTGTACGCATGACTCGACGAGTCGTCGCCATAACCGGCGCCGGGGGCGCCCTCGGGGGCTCGCTGTCGGCGCACTTCGCCGCCGACCCCGACACCGACCTGGTGTTGAGCGACCTCAGCGAGGCATCGCTCGCCGCAGCCACCGACGGCCTGCCCGCCGAATCACTCGAGACCGTGCTCGCCGACGTCAGCGACGTCGCGCAAGTCGAAGCCGTGGTGGCACGGGCCGTCGAACGGTTCGGCCGCCTCGACGCGTTCATCAGCAACGCCGGAGTCCTGTCGCCCAACGGCCGGATCCACAACTTGTCGACCCAGGACTGGGAGCGGGCCTTTCACGTCAACGTGCTCGGCGCCGTCAACGCGATCCGCGCGGCCGTTCCGGTGATGCGTTCGCAAGGCGGAGGGTCGATCGTGTTGACCGCGTCGGTGTCGGGCCTCACGGCCTGGTCGCACGCCGCGCCGTACTGCGCCACCAAAGCGGCGGTCATCCAGCTCGCCAGAGTTGCTGCCGTCGAGTACGCCCGCGACCACATCCGGGTCAACACCGTGTGTCCGGGCACGTTCCGCTCGGCGATCCACGACGAGCTGCCGGAGCGAGCGATCGATGCCATCGCCTCCCGCCATCCACTCGGTCTCGGCACGGCCGAGGACCTCGTGGGCACGTACGCGCATCTCGTCAGCGACGCGTCGCGCTGGACCACCGGCTCCGCGGTCGTGGTCGACGGCGGCTACTCCGCCCCCTGAGCCAGGGCTGGGCGGAAATCCCACCGAAACGGTCGGATTGTCGCCCAGCCCCGGGGTCGTGGGCGGTCAGCCGCCGTTCTCGTCGGTCGTCTCGTTGATCGCCGCGCCGTTCTGCTTGCTCGTGGCGGCCAAGCTCGTCAGGTCGGTGTTGATGCCGTCGAGCGAACTGGTGTCACCACCGGCGATCTTGCCCTTGAGGCTGCTGAACTTCCCTTCGAGGGCGTGCAATGGCCCGATCAATATCTTGCACAAGGTGGGATTCGCCTGGACGTCCTCCTTGGCGAGCTTCAGCTCGTGGGCGTCCAACAGCGCGGTGGCGCCGGCCTTGAGCAGGGCTCGGATGCGGCCATGTGCGCCCTTCTTGAACGTGCCGGCCTTGAACGGCTTGTAGATGTAGCGGTGGAAGGTCCCCGCCGCGAGTCCGACGTGGAAGACGAACTTGGTCTTCGCGAACGACTTGGTGTTCGAGGTGGGACAGGTCGCCGTGTCGCTCCCGGTGTCGGTGGCCGCCGTCTTGGTCGACTTCCCACAGCCGGCGAACGCCAACATCGCAATGAGCACGACCGCCAAAACGGTGCGCAGTGGACGCATCTGATGCCCTTTCGGTTAGGCCCGCGCCGCGAAACCTAGCCGGTGACGTCGGAGCGTGTGCGCCAAACCACGATCCGAAGGTTGGGACAAGTCGGACATCGCGCGGGATGCCACGAACTCCCGCGCGTCGTGGCTGCGACCCTCCCGTGCCGCGAGCTCCGCCGTCTCGAGCAGCGCAGTCGCTCCCGGAAGGGGCTGAGGCCGGCCGCCCGACAGCCACACCCTCAGGCGCCGACGTGGGCGCGTCGGGCAGCGGTCACCAGCCGACTTCGCCGTCGACGAGCTCTCGCAGCAGGTCGGCGTGACCGTTGTGGCGGGCGTACTCCTCGATCATGTGCGTGTAGATCCACCGCAGCGACACCTCCTCGCCCCGGCGGAGACCCAGGTGCTCGAGCGGCAGACCGGCAGCGGCGTCGCGGCTCGCCTGACACTCGGCCTGCCACTGGGCCAGATCCGCGTCCCAGTCGGCGTCGTCGAGCGGCACCAACTCGCTGTCCTCGAGCTCCGGGTCGGACCAGATCGACGGGAGGTCGGGCTGGCGAAGCAGCGTCCGGCGGAACCAGCCCCGCTCGACCTCGGCCATGTGACGGACCAGGCCGTGCAGCGACAGCAGCGAGGTAGCGACCGGTCGGCGCTTGCGGGCCTCGACATCGAGGCCTTCGCACTTCAACAGCAACGTCGCGCGGTGGAACTCGAGCCAACCGTCGAGCATCTCGCGCTCCGGAAGTTCGTATGCGGGTTCCTCACGACGGGGATCTTCGATGTCAGCGACCATTGGTCAAGTGTCGCCCAGCGGCGCGCCACGTGCCCGGGAGACGGCACCCCGCGCGAGCAACGGCGCAGCATTCCCGACAGAATGGCGCGATGGCGTCGACCGGAGCGGAGGCCACGACCGTGCCGATTCGGGTGTTCCTCCTCGATGACCACGAGATCGTCATCCGCGGACTGCGCGAGCTGTTCGAGACCGAAGATGGCATCGAGGTGGTCGGCGAGGCATCCACTGCCGAGCAGGCGCTGCGTCGCATCCCTGCGGTCCGCCCCGACGTGGCGTTGCTCGACGTCCAGCTGCCCGATGGGACCGGCATCGAGGTGTGTCGCGAGATCCGCTCGACCCACCCCGAGATCCGCTGCCTCATGTTCACCTCGTTCGCCGAGGACGAAGCGCTGTTCAACAGCATCTTGGCCGGCGCATCGGGCTACGTGCTCAAGCAGGTGTTGGGGAACGACCTGGTGGGCAGCGTTCGACGGGTCGCCGCCGGCGAGTCGCTGCTCGACCCCGTGATGACCAACCGGGTGCTCGAGCGGCTGCGCAAGGGGCCAGAGCAGGACGAACGGCTGGCCAACCTCACACCGCAAGAGGCTCGAATCCTCGAGTTGCTCGCGCAAGGGCTCACCAACCGGCAGATCGCGGACGAGATGTTCCTCGCCGAAAAGACAGTGAAGAACTACGTTTCGAACCTGCTCGCCAAGATGGGCATGAAGCGTCGCACCGAGGCAGCGGTGTACGCGGCCCGCATCGCGGAGCGGCGCGAGCGAAGGTAGGGCGGTGCTGACCACGGTGGATCGCAGCTGACAATGTCGAATTCCGAAGGCCACGCGGGCCCACGCCAACTTCGCAAGCTGCTTCGTGCCATCGTCGCGACGGCCGAACTCGACCTCACGGTGGTGCTGCACCGGATCACCGAGGTCGCCGTCGAACTGGTCGATGCGCGCTACGGCGCGCTCGGCGTGCTCAGCCCCGATCACACCCAGCTGTCGGACTTCATCACGGTCGGCATGACCGATGAGGAAGTGAAGGCCATCGGCGAGTACCCCACGGGTCGAGGGCTCCTCGGACTCTTGATCGTCGACCCGAAACCGATCCGGCTTCCCGACATGGCCGAACACCCTGACAGCAGTGGCTTCCCACCGAACCACCCGCCCATGCGGTCGTTCCTCGGGGTGCCGGTGTTCGTGCGCGACGAGGTGTACGGAAACCTCTACCTCACCGAGAAGCGCGATGGCGGGGGCTTCACCGACATCGACGAGGAGCTGGTGGTCGCGCTGGCCGGCGCGGCCGGCGTGGCCATCGAGAACGCGCGGCTGCACGCCCGGGTACGCGAAATCGACTTGCTGGAGGACCGCGAACGCATTGCCCGCGACCTCCACGACACGGTGATCCAGCGCCTGTTCACGATCGGCCTCGGCCTCCAAGGCGCTTCCCGCCTCGCCGAGCGCGCCGAAGTGCGCGAGCGGATCGACCGGGCGGTGATCGACCTCGACGAGACGGTCCGAGAGGTCCGGTCATCGATCTTCGGCATGCTGCCGGCGGTGATGGCTGCGCAAGGCGTTCGTGGCGCGGTCCGCTCCGTGGTCGACGAGATCGCTGAGGCACTCGGCTTCGCCGCGGGCCTCCGGTTCGACGGGGCTGTCGACACCGCCATCGACGAGGATCTCGAGGCCGATGTCGTCTCGGTCGTCCGCGAGGCCCTCACCAACGTGGCGCGCCACGCCGGCGCGCGGTCAGCGCAAGTGGCGATCACGCTGCACGACGGCCGACTCGACGTCATGATCGACGACGACGGCCGAGGGATCGACGTCGCTGGCACCGGTTCCAGAGACGATCGAATCGGAGGTCGAGGTCTCGGAAACCTCCTTGGAAGAGCCGAGAACCGCGGTGGGACGTGCGTCATCCAGCCCCGCCAACCACGCGGCACCAAGGTCATGTGGTCGGTGCCGGTAGGGCGATGAGGTGTGGCGAGGGTCGGTCGACCACCACGCCAGCGCCTGCCGACCGGACACCATCTGGGTGCTGACCGACACGTACCGCAAGCGCGCCGCAGGCACGGGCGGCCGGAGTCCCAGTGCATCGATGTCAGCCTGGCGCTGCAAGTCCGTGATCTCTTGGGCGATCCCCACCACGCACACACTCCATCCAACGGCGCCCTCGGCGTCCACCTGGTCGACCTCGAAGGCCACCACCTGATGCTGAATCGCGGCTTTCGCCTTCGCGCCGAGACCGGTCTTGAACACGATCTGGTCGCCGAGAAGGCCGTAGTTCACCGGCAAGATGGTCGGCAGACCCTCGCTCGTGACGGCGATACGACCGATGCGCCCGATGTGCAGCAGTTCGAAACACTCGTCTCGAGTCAGTTCGACCAACCCGTTTCGGTCGAAGTTCTCCATGAGGCGATCATCGCCCAGGACCGCGCCGATGCGGCAGGGCCGATGGTCCCATTCCTGTGGTCCCGATCCTGCCCCGAACGTTCGGGACCTTCAGCCGGCGGAACAGGGCCGAACGACCCTCCCGCCTCCGCTTCCGCGGGTTGACGATGTGGTCACGGAACCAGACAGGAGGTCCGACATGACCAGCACCGTTCACCATCACCTCCCCCGCCTCTCGCACCGCCCTGCGAGGGCAGGCCTGACCGCGGCTCGGACTGACGGCGCCGTTGCCGGCGTACGGGCCGAGGCGGTCACCACCCACTCGCTGTGGTTCGGCGCACTGCGCTTGACGACCGGGTTCGTGTTCCTCTGGGCGTTCCTCGACAAGCTGTTCGGGCTCGGGTATTCGACCCCGTCGGCCCAGTCGTGGATCAACGGTGGATCGCCGACCAAGGGGTTCTTGTCGAGCGTGGCCGTCGGACCGTTCGCCAACGTGTTCCACGACATCGCCGGCAAGCCGTGGACCGACTGGCTGTTCATGGTCGGCCTCGCCGGCATCGGCATCGCGGTGATCCTCGGCGTCGCGCTGCGGCCCGCGGCCGTGGCCGGCACCTTGTTGATGGCGATGATGTGGGCCGCCGAGTGGCCGCTCGCAAAGCACACGTCGGCCGGCGCAGCGAGCATGTCGACCAACCCGATCGTCGACTACCACGTGGTCTACGCAGCGACGCTCATCGCGATCGCCTACTTGGGCACCCGCTACCGCTCGTTCGCCGAGGACAAGTGGCTGCAGATCCCCTTCGTGCAGCGCCACCGCGGCGTGCTCAGCTGACCAACCACGAATCCCACAACCGACTCCCCCGGCTCGGTGGTCGAGCTCAACCTTCTCGGTCGAGCTCGGCCACCAGCCGTTTTGGGGCCACCGAGCGGAACGCGTCCTCACACAGGGCGGTGACCTCGTCCCAATCGAGGTCACGGTCGAGCCGTAGGCCGATCCACCCCCGGCCACCGACATACGGCGGTCGGAAGAAGCGGTCGGGTTCGGTCTCGACCAGTTCCTCCTGCGCACCGGGAGGTGCCGCGCACCACAAGTGCGGGAAGTCGTCGTCGTGATGCCCTTCGAACCACAACATGAGGAACTGCTTGCCGGCGAAGAAGGCGGGTGCGCCGTGGCTCAGCCGCTCCTCCGTGCCCGGCAGCGCGAGGCAGATCTCGCGGATGCGGGACTCGAGCTCGCCCGGACCGGTCGCTGCCGCCATGCCTCGCACGCTACCGGCGGACCCGGCGCAACTCGGGCCCGAGGTGCTGCAGCGCGCCGAGCACTCGAGCTGCGATCGACGAGCGACTGTCCGTCCGCGGCGGCGGGTCCGTGGGGTTGGGTCGGAGTTCCGCTGACCTTCGTCGTCCGACCCTGACGCCCTCAGACCCGCCAGAGAGCTTCTTGGGACATCGACGCGACCAGCACGCCGCTGGTGTCGTAGAAGCCGCCGATGGCGAGGCCACGTGCATCGTTGTTGTTCAACGAGCGTGTCTGATAGCGGTGCCAGTGGTCGGGGACGAAGGGTCGGTGGAACCAGACCGAATGGTCGAGGCTCGCCACCATGAAGTTGCCGGGCAGGGCCGCGGTCATCGGCGGGCGCGAGGCCATCATCAACCCCATGTCGGACATGTAGGTCAGCGCGCAAGCGCGGATGATGGGGTCGTCCTCGACCGGGGTGATCATGCGGATCCAGTGCGGTGGGCCGTCGAACACATGCGGCCGCTCGCCCGGCAGGCGGAACTCGAAGTGTTCGCCCATGCTGGGCGGGAGCTCCACCGGCGACGCTTCCGCGACGCTCAACCACCGCTCCGCAGGCGGATGTGTGTCGGCACCGTCCTCGGGGACGTGGAACGAAGCGAGCATCTCCAAGATGACAACGCCTTCTTGCACTGCCGTCACCCGACGGGTGTCGAACGAGCGACCGTCGCGGGTGCGCTCGACGGTCATCTCGACGTCGACGCCCGGTCGGCCGCCCCGCACGAAGTAGAGGTGGAGCGACTGGGGCCGCTTCGCCGGGTCCTCCAACGTCGAGCAGGCCGCCGACAGCGACTGCGCCGCGATCAGCCCACCGAACAGGCGGCCGTCGTTGTTGGCGCCTTCGGGCTCGCGTGCGACGAACACGTCGCCGTCCAACCGTTCGAGGTCGAGCAGCTCGGCGATCCAGCTCCGCTCCCCCGCGCCGAGCGCGCCGCCCGAGAGGTGGCCGTCTTCCCCCAGAGTTCCGTGCACGGCGCCAAGCTAACGACGCACCATCCGACGAGTCGACCTGAGGCGCGCCGCCGGGAAGGCCCGTCGAGGGCGAACGGTCAGGTGTGGGTGCCGACGGCGGCGCGCAGCGACTGGCGCAAGGATCCCATGGTGGCGATCACGGCGCTCGGCTCGTAACCGCAGTGGGCCATGCAGTTGGCGCAGCGCGGGTCGCGCCCGCGCCCGTACGCCTCCCAGTCGGTGCTGTCGAGCAGTTCCTGCCAGCTGTCGACGTAACCGTCACCCATCAGGTAGCAGGGCACCTGCCAGCCGAGGACGCTGTAGCTCGGGATCCCCCACGGCGTGCACTGGAAGTCGGCTTTGCCCTCGAGGAAGTCGAGGAACATGGGCGAGTGGTTGAAGCGCCACTTGTTCCGCTTGCCGTCGGCGAAGGCCGACTTGAACAGCTCTCGGGTGGCCTGCACGCCGAGGAAGTGCTCCTGGTCGGGCGCCTTCTCATATGCGTACGCGGGGCTGATCATCATGGCGTCGACACCGAGGTCGTCGTTGAGGTAATCGAGCACGGCACGCACCGTGTCGGGGGAGTCGTTGGTGAAGAACGTCGAGTTGGTGGTGACCCGGAACCCCTTCTCCTTGGCAGCGCGGATGGCCGACACGGCCTTGTCGAACACCCCGTCGCGGTCGACCGCGAGGTCGTGGCGCTCCTGCAACCCGTCGACGTGCACGACGAAGCTGAACCACGGCGACGGTTCGAAGCGGTCGAGGCGACGCTCCAACAACACCGCGTTGGTGCACAAGTAGACGATCTTCCTGCGGTCGAGGAGGGCCGTCACCATCTCACTGATCTCAGGGTGCAAGAGGGGCTCGCCGCCAGCGATCGACACCGCCGGCGCACCGCACTCTTCGACCGCGTTGACCACGTCGTCGACCGACAAACGCTTGCGCAGCGTCTCGGTCGGATGCTGGATCTTGCCGCAGCCCGGGCAGCTCAAGTTGCACGTGAACAGCGGCTCGATCTCCACCAGGAACGCGAACTTGTCGTTGCGGCGCAGCTTCTGGCGCGCCAGGTAGGAACCGATGCGAAGGTTCTGACGGAACGGGATGCCCACGTGCTCACTCCTCGGCTGGGCCATCGACCGGCGTGGTCATCGGACCTCGACAGGCAACGGGAATCGGACGTGCTCCTCGACAACCGTGCGCTCCTCCACCTCGACCGGCCCGAGAGTCGCCACGGCGGCGACCACCCGGTCGACGAGGTCCGGTGGTGCGGACGCCCCAGCCGTGACCCCGATGGTGACCGCTGCGGCGAGGCGGTCGAGATCGAGGTCGGATTCGTCTTCGACCAACACCGCATCTGCGCCGCCGCGGCGAGCGACCTCGACGAGCCGGTTGGAGTTCGACGAGTTCGCCGAACCCACCACCACGACCAGGTCGGACTCGACCGCCACCGCGCGGACCGCCTCCTGGCGGTTCTGGGTGGCGTAACAGATGTCGTCGGACCGTGGCCCGACGATGGCGGGGAACCGGCGCTGCAACGCAGCCACCACGGTGGACGTCTCGTCGGTCGCCAACGTGGTCTGCGACACCCACGCCAAGCGGTCCGGGTCGTCCACCGCCAACTCGGCGACCTCGTCGGCGCTGGCGACGACCGCGACGTCGTCTGGCGCCTCACCGCGGGTGCCTTGCACCTCCTCGTGGTCGTCATGGCCGATCAGCACGACCTGACGGCCCACCCGCACGTGGCGCTGCACCTCGTGGTGCACCTTGGCGACCAGCGGGCAGGTGGCATCGACCACCCGCAGCCCGCGCCGGTCCGCGTCGGCGCGCACGAGCGGCGACACGCCATGCGCGGCAATGACGACCGTCGCCTCGTCGGGCACGTCGTCGAGCTCGGTCACGAAGCGGACGCCGCGCGCTTCGAGACGGGCGATCACGTGGGTGTTGTGGACGATCTGGCGCCGCACGTAGACGGGCGGGCCGAACCGATCGACGGCCGCCTCGACGATCGCGATGGCCCGATCGACCCCGGCGCAAAACGACCGGGGCCCCGCCAGCAACACCCGCCGACTCGTCGGACCAGCCAGCACCGCGGTCACCGCTCGGCCTCCGCCGCGAGGCGCCGGAGACGACCGAGCGCGGCCAACGGGAAGACGTGTCGGTACAGGTGGTACCGGAGGTAGAAGTCGCCGGGGAACCCGGTGCCGGTGAACCACGGCTCGTCCCAAGTCCCGTCGGGGCGCTGGGTGTCGACCAGGTACGCAACCCCGCGCTCGGTCGACTCGTCGCGCTCGCGGCCTGCGGCGAGCAGCGCGAGCAGCGCCCAGGCCGTCTGCGAGGGCGTCGACTCGCCGCGCCCGATCCACGCCGGGTCGCCGTACGAGCGCAGATCTTCGCCCCAGCCGCCATCCGGCTGCTGGCGGTGCTCGAGCCAGGCGACGGCCGCGACGACCGCGGGATGGTCGGCCGCGAGGCCGGCGGCGATCAGCGCCGGCACGACCGCGCCAGTGCCGTACACGTGGTTCGCGCCCCAACGACCGAACCACGATCCATCGCGTTCCTGGTTGGCGAGCAGCCAGGCGACGCCACCGTCGAGCACCTCGCCGCGGCGGCCGAGCACGGCCAGCATCTCGACCACGTGCGCAGTGACATCGGCCGAAGGAGGGTCGATCAGCTCTCCGAAGTCGCAGAACGGCAGCTCGCGGCACAGCGACCGGGTGTTGTCGGCGTCGAAGGCGCCCCACCCGCCGTCGCTCGACTGCATGCCCTCGAGCCAGACAAGGCCGCGTTCGACGGCCGCGCGGGCGGCCGGGTCGTCGCCTGCGCTGCGATGCAACGCCAAGATCACCTCGGCCGTGTCGTCAGTGTCGGCGTAGTTGTCGTTGTCGAACTCGAACGCCCAGCCGCTCGGTGCGAGGCCCGGCCGCCGCACCGCCCAGTCGCCGGCCACACGGATCTCCTCGCTCGTCAGCCACTGCGTGGCTCGCTGCAGTGCCGGGTGCTCGGCGGTGACCCCCGCGTCGCCGAGCGCCGTCACCGCAAGCGCGGTGTCCCACACCGGCGACTGGCAGGCTTCGAGCCGTCGCCCGCGGTCGTCACGCACGACGAACCGCTCGAGGCCGTCGATGGCCGCCTTCATCACCGGATGGTCGAGCGGGTAGCCCGAGAGGTGCAGCGCGATGATCGAGTACACCCACGGCGGTTGGATGCCGCCCCAGCAGCCGTCGGCCTCCTGCCGCTCGACGATCCACGACCGAGCACGCGCCTCGGCAGGCCGGCGCACCCATCCGATGGGCAGGCGTTCGTACACGTGGAGCACCTTGTCGAGCCCCTCGAAGAACCGCCCCCAGCTCACCAACGGTGGGCGTGCGGCGGCCGGCGGACCGCCGGGCGGGTGCAACTCGTCGAGTGAGAACGCCAGAGGCCGAGCCGGCCGCGACGCTCCCACGATGGTGAGGGGCACGATCGTCTGGCGAGCCCAGCACCCGAAGTCGTAGATGTTCAACGGGAACCACGACGGGAGGTACATGATCTCGGGTGGCAGGACGGGCAGGTCGTCCCACGACCACTCACCGAACAGCGCCAACCAGATGCGCGTGAACACGCGCGACCCCGCCACACCGCCCCCCTCACGCACGAACGTGGCGGCCTTGGCCATGTGCGGGTCGTCAGGATCGTCGCCGGCGAGGCGGAGCGCGACGTACGCCTCGATCGTGGTCGACAAGTCGCCGGGGCCGTCGAAGAACGTGGCCCACGTGCCGTCGTCGCGTTGCTGGTTGCGAATCCACCTCGCGGCATCTGCCGTGTCACGATCGCTGCGGATGTCGAGGAACTCGCGCAGCAGCAAGTCTTCGGCGTCCATCGTCACGTTGGTCTCGAGCTCGCCTTTCCACCAACCCTCCTGCTCCTGATGGTCGAGCAGCCAACTGGTGGCGCGCTCGACTGCCTCGGCGACGCCGGTCCGCGGGGTGCGGGTGGGGACGGGTTCGGTCACGAGTCACGCTCCACGACGAATCGGGCGAGGTCGGCCAGCTCTCGGGCGGCTTCGGGGACGAGCGCTGCGGTGTCGAGGGCGCCGAGCGCGGCATCGAGGTGCGTGCGGGCAAGCGCCTCGGCGTCGGCGCGGCCGTGCCACGACTCGATCAAGTCGGATGCCTCGGCCACCGCCCGCTCATCGGTGGCGGCAGCTTCGAGGAGGCCGCGGAGGCGGGCGCCGCCACCGTTGCTGCGCGCCAGCGCCGCGCTGATCGGCAGGCTCTTCTTGTTCGCGCGCAGGTCGCTGCCGACTGGCTTGCCCGTCACCTCGGCACGGCCCCAGATGCCCAACACATCGTCAACGGCTTGGAACGCCAGACCGACGTGCTCGCCATAGCGTCGCAGCGCACCCACCGCGCGGTCGTCAGCGCCCGCGCTGATCGCGCCGAGCGAAGCCGCACAGCCCAGCAGGGCGGCGGTCTTGCCGGCCTCCATGGCGAGGCACTCGTCGACCGACACCGCCGCTCGACGCTCGTAGGCCATGTCGAGCGCTTGGCCGGCGATCATGCCCTGGGTGGCGACCGCGAGGGCGGACGCGGCGGCGGCGCCGTTGGGCGCCATCGGGTCGAGCAGCACTTGGAACGCCAGCGTGAGCAGCGAGTCGCCGGCGATCACCGCGGCGTCGACGCCGTACACCGCCCACACCGTGGGGCGGTGCCGGCGTTCGACGTCATGGTCGATCACGTCGTCGTGCACGAGCGAGAAGTTGTGGACCAGCTCGATGGCGACGGCCGCAGGGACCGCCACCGCGGCGTCGGCGCCGACCGCTTCGGCCGACAGCAGCGCCAGCGCGCCGCGAACCCCCTTGCCGGCGCCGCCCTCGACCGGCTTGCCCGCCGCGTCAGTCCAACCGAGGTGGTACGACGCGGGCAGCTGGAGCTCGGGCGACAAGCGCTCCACCGCGTGGCGCAGAGCGGGCTCCACCGCGTCGCGGGCCCGGTCGAGCGTTGCCGGGCGGGTGGTGATCATGCAGACACCTCCTGAGTGAGATCAGCGGGCTGGCGGGCGCCGGAGGTGGCAGAGCCGGACCGATCACCGCTGGCGCCCGCGCCTGCGTCGCCGACGCCGCCGCGAGCCAGCCCGGCGAGACCAGGGAGGAGCGAGTCGGCGGCGGCTCGGCCGCTGCGCACCGCTCCTTCCATGGTCGAAGGCCAGCCCGTGTCCGTCCACGCGCCCGCCAAGGCCAGACCTTTGATCGAGGTGGCGGCGGCCGGTCGGACCTGTCGGCTCCCGGGCCCACCGGCGAACGTGGCAGACCGTTCCCGCGTGACGACCGCGTCGAGCACGTTCGCGTGCCGCGCGGCGGGGAACAGCTCGCCGAGCGCCTCGAACTGCTCGGCGATCAGGCGATCGGCGGGCGCGGCCACCAGGTCTTCGGCCGCCGACAGCGAGGAGACCAGGCACTGACGACCCGTGGCGACGCCGGCCGCGTCAGACCGGTCGAACACGAACTGCACCGGCGAGTCGACCGCGGCAGCCATCGGGAGGTCGCTGACCATGCGGTCGAGCACCAGGTGGACGTTGACGATCGGCGAGGTACCGAGACCCGACCAGCACTCGGTCACCGCCACCGGGAGGGTGCCTGCGGCCAGCCGCGCGGCCACCGGGTGCGGCACGGCGAGCACGACCGCGTCGGCCGCGACAACCTCACCGGTCACCAGCCGCACGCCGCGCACACTGCCGCGTCCGGCACCATCGACCTCGAGCGTTTCGACCTTGGCCCGGGTGCGGACCTCAACCCCGGCCACCTCGAGCGCGCGGCCCACGGCGCCGTCGTGGATGACCGACAGCGGGACCCGCGCCCAGCCGATGTCGACCCCGTCGGCCGAGTCCAACAAGCCGGTGCGGACCACCTTGGCCGCCAACGTGAGCGACGCGTCGTCGGCGCCGACGTTGACCGTGGGCCGCACGATGAGGTCCCACAGCTTGGCGATCGCGGCGGCGGACTGGCCGTGGCGCGCGAGCCACTGGCCGAACGTGACCGAGTCGAGCGCGGGGTCGTCGAGGTCGAGGCGGCGCAACGCGACGACCGCCGGGCCGAGGCGGGCCCGGTCGAGCAGCGAGATGTGCCCGTACCGCAACAGCGCCCGACCCAGGTGGAGTGGAGCAGGGAGGTCGTCGCGGCGCAGGCGCGCCGCCCGACCACCGGGTGCGAGGACAGCCAGGTCGAGCCGGGGTGGGAGCTCGACGAGGTCGCGGGCGCCGATCCGGTCGAGGAACGACAGGTACTCCGTGCAGCAGCGCAAGAACACGTGCTGGCCGTTGTCGAACGTGTGGCCTCGTCGACGGAACGACCACACCCGCCCGCCGAGACGGGCGTGGCCTTCGAGGACCACCACCTCGACGCCCGGGCATTGGTCGATCAGTTCGAGCGCGGCGGCGGCACCGGCGATGCCGCCGCCGACGACCACCACACGAGTCACGGCGCAGCCCCGGCGAGGCTCCGGGCCGCCACCCAGGCCTTCTCCCACGTCGGCACGGACACGCGCACGTGGGTCACCGACGCCGGGTCGCGCTCGATCCGACGCAGCAGCCGCTCGTAGATCCCGGCCATCGCAGACACGCACGCTCGGCTGCGTCCGTCGAGCAACGGCACCAGGTTCAGCCCACGGTCGAACCACGAACGGGCGCGGGTGGCCTCGAACCGCACGAGGTCGATGACCGCGGACGGATTGCCGGTGGCGTCAGGTGCGCACCCGAATGCGATCGCGTCTTGCGCCGGCAGGTACACGCGCCCCATCGAGCGGTCCTCATCGATGTCACGCAAGATGTTGGTCAGCTGCAACGCGACGCCGAGGTCGTCGGCCAGCGGCACCGCAGCATCACGGTCGCGGCAGCCGAAGACCGCCAGCGACAGCCGCCCGATCGAGCCGGCCACCAGGCGGCAGTAGCCGACCAGCTCGTCGGCGGTCTGATACACCCGGCCGGCCACATCGTCGCGACAACCGTTGATGAGGTCGTGGAACGCCGGCAGCGGCAGTTCGTACCGGCGGGCGGCGTCGGCCAGGGCAACCAGCACCGGGTCATCACCGGGATCGACACCCATCGCGAGCCCCTCGACAGCGAGCGCGCAACGGTCGAGTCCCTCGCTCTTGGCGGGCACCGGCAAGTCGCCGTCACCGATGTCGTCGACGCGGCGGGCGAAGGCGTAGACGGCGGCGAGCGCCTGGCGCTCGGGCGAGTGCAGCAACCGGATGCCGTAGGAGAAGTTGCGCGCTTCGTGCCGGGTGATCTCCTCACAACGCGCGTACGCCTCGGCCACGGCGATCATTGCTTCGCCCCGCTCACGGACGCGCCGGGCCACAGCGCCGCAGGGCGCCGGAGCACTTCCATCGTGCGGGCCGCCACCACCGTCCGCGAGGGGCGGCAGCGATGTCCGAGCACGTCGAAGTCGACGGCTTCGATCGCGTCGCACGCCGCGAGGCCGCCTGCGGTGAAGCCGGCGACGGCGACCCGGAAGCGCCCCGGAAGCTGCGCCGCGAGTGCAGCGCCGGCGCCGAGCAGCGCCTTGGCGCGACCGACCTCCAACGCCACCAGCGAGCGCAGTCCGGCGCCGGCACGTGGTCCGACGAGATCGGCATCGCGGACCCCGAAGTGCTCGCGGTCGTCGCGGGGCAGATAGGTGCGGCCGCGCTGGTGGTCCTCGGCCACGTCTTGGCAGTGCTCCACGACTTGGAGGCCGGTGCACACCGACGCCGACCAGGCCAGCCGCTCCTCCGTGGCCAGCCCGAACAAGCCGAGCACGATCTCGCCCACCGGTTCGGCCGACAGCCGGCAGTACTCACGCAAGTGCCCGAACGTCTCGTAGTCGACCACGGTCTGGTCGACTCGGTTGGCCTCGATCAGGCGCCGGAAAGGCTCGAGCGCCAAGTGACGATCACGGATGGTGGCACCGAGGTCGGCGAACACGGGGTGGGAGGCCAGCCCCACCCGGCTGCGGGCCAGCTCCACGTCGGCCCACTCCAGCCACCCGAGGCGCTCCACCGTGGTCGCGTCACCTTCGTCGCCGAGGTCGTCGACGAACCTTGCGAACCGGTACACCGCCAACAGGTCGCGCCGCACGGCTTTGGGCAACAGCCGCGAGGCGACACGGAAGTTCTCGGCCCGCTCCCGGCCGGGGGGCGGGCCGGCGGTCAGGACCGACCGTACGTCTGCCGGGACTTGCCGCAGCGGTGGCAGCGATGGTGACGGATTGCCGTGCCACTGGGTGTCGACCACAGCCATGGGGCGCCTCCGTATAACAATGCCGACTTGCCAGTCAGCCACCATATACGGATCGCGCGCCGTTTGCGCCAACCACTTCGAGCGGGCGGGGAACGAGACGCGGAGCCCTCGACGTTGACGGCGAGGGAGGTCAGGCGCGCTGGGTCGGCAGGGCCCGGCGCAGCGCGAGGACGCTGCGGATGCCGGCCTCGATCTGCTGTTGCACCGCATTCGCCAACCGGCGTCGACCGGCGGTGGGGTCGGGCCCAGCGCCGGCGCCTCGCTTGTCGCGGGGACGCCGCGGCGACGCCACCGCGACCAGCCGGTCGATCACCTGCGCGGTGGCGGAGGCTGCGTCGGTGTCGCCGTGCAGCGCCCGCACCGACGCTTCGAGCAGCAGCGGCACGTACGGCCCGACCGCCTCGTCGAACCAGCCAGATCGGCGACGGTCGCCACTTGCCGCAGCGGCGCCCACCACATCGGCGACCGATGCCACCGCCGCAAGGAACACCTCCTGCTTCGATCCGAAGAACCGGTAGAACGTGCCCTTCGCGACGCCGACCGCCTCGCACAGCTCCTCCACGCTCACCGCCCCGAATCCCTTGTCGTTGAACGCCCTGCGGGCCTCGGCGACCAGCGCCTCGCGCACCCGACCAGCGTCGTCGCGCTCGAGCGGTTCGGTGAGCAGGTCGTCCCACATCTCGGGGCGGAACGCCTCCTCGCTGGCGATGAGCCCGGGCAGCACTTCGCCGATCCGCTTCAGCGACAGGCCGCGCCGCTCGCGCAGCAGGCGGATCAAGCGCAGCGCTTCGAGGTGCGAGGTGTCGTAGCCGAACCGGTGCGCGTCGACCCGGACGAGGTCGGGCAGCAACCCGAGCTTCCGGTAGTGGTGAATGGTCGGCACCTTCACTCCGGACAATTCGGACAGCTCGCCGATCGTCAGACGATCGCCCCTTGCGTTCCCCGGCATGTTCTCTATCCTGCCGGAATGGCGCGACGAGCTGTTCGCCCGCTTCGCATCGTCACCGACTCGAGTGCCTGTCTCCCGGGATCCGTCGCCAACGACCCGCTGATCGCGACGGCCGAGATCGGCGTCCGTTGGGCGACGCCGACCACTGACGACGCCTCCGCGCGGCCCGCCCCGTCGGTGGCCGGACGCCTCGCCGACGGCGAGACCGCCAAGACCGTGGCGCCCTCGGTGCTCGACTTCCTCGACCTCATCGAGCGCGAGCCAGCCGACGACGTGGTGATCGTGACCCCCGCACACGAGTTCACCGTGATCAACCAGCACGCCCGCGCCGCAGCCGCGCTCGCCGACCGCCCGGTCCACGTGGTGGACACCCGCACAGCCGCTGCCGCCCATGGGCTGGTCGTGGCCGCCGCACTCGAGGCCGCCCACCGCGGTGCATCAGCTGACGACGTGACCGCAGCCGCCCGCTCCGCTGCCGCACGGGCCGAGCTCGTGGCGGTGGTCGACGGGCTCGCGACGCTGCGACGCAGCGGCGTGGTGCCAGCCACCGCGCTGACCGAGTCGGGCGCCCGCGTGCTGTTCGGGTTTCGCGATGGTGTGGTGGTCCCGCTCGGCCACACGAGACGGGTGGTCGACGCGCTGGCCCGGGTCGAGGCCACTTGGCTGGCGGCGGGTGGGTCGCGCCACGTGCCCGCGCTCGTGTTCCACCGCGGGCTGCCCGCGCGGGCGCGTCGCCTCCAGCAACGGCTGAGCCCGGCGGCCGAGATCGTGGTGTTCAGCGACGCCATGGCGGTGCACACCGGTCACGGGTGCGCGGGCATCGCCTGGCTGCGGGCCGAGCCGCGCTGACAACCGCTCCCTCCACCGCTCTCCCCTGATGCGGGTCGACCCGAGCCAGCCCGAGGCGACCGACGCGCCGCTCGGCCACGTCCGGTCCTCGGTCGGGCGGTGAAGCGATCAGTCGTTCGGCGAGTGGTCGGATGTCGCCGCGGCAAGC
The DNA here is from genome assembly GCA_035547835.1 of Acidimicrobiales bacterium. NCBI lineage: Bacteria > Bacillati > Actinomycetota > Acidimicrobiia > Acidimicrobiales > Acidimicrobiales bacterium. The sequence continues at coordinate 107,610 of DASZTW010000015.1, read as the reverse complement.
GCGGGGAACACGTTGGCGACCTTGGCCGTGAGGTACTCGCCGTACGTGCCGGTGAAACCGTGGACGCTGGCGTGGTCCCACCGGCGGGCGCCGTCGTCGTCGGGGGGCCGCTCGACGATCGGCAATCGCTCGACCACCGCGTCCCAGCCCGGATCGAGGAAGAAGGGGAACGACAAGCGGTCGCGCCCGCTCGCGTTGCGCACCCGGTGCGGCGTGGAGCGATACGTGCCGCCGGTGAGGCGCTCGAGCATGTCACCGATGTTGCAGACGAACGCATCGGCATCGGGGGCGACCGCGGCCCACCCGCCCGGTCCGTGCACCTCCAGGCCACCCGATCCGTCCTGTCCCAACAGGGTCAGCAACCCGTAGTCGGTGTGCTCCGCCACCCCCCAGTCCCCCAACGCCGTGGCGCCGGCCGCCCCTGCCGCCGCTTCGTGCGGGGGGTAGCGGAAGATGCGGAACAACACGATCGGGTCGCGGGTCAGGTGGTCGGGGAACCACGCCGGGTCGAGCCCCATGCCGACCGCCATCGCCGACAACACGGCTTGGCCGAGCGCCTCCATCTCGTCGAGGTAGCGCACCACCACATCGCGCAGCCCGATCGGCCGGCGCGGGAACAGGTTGGCGCCGTGGAGGGGCGTCCCGGAGCGGACCCGGGGATCGTCGGGCCCGAGCTCGCGCCCGAAGTAGACGCCTTCCTTGCGGTCAGGCTTGCCGGAGGTCAGCTCGCCGCCCAGCGGGAACCAGCCACGCCATGCCCGCCCCGCCCGCGCCATCTCGATCTCGGCCTTCTCTGCTTCGGGAAGGGCGAACAGCTCGCGGGCCAGCTCGTCGAGTCGCTCCCGCAGCCGTGGCTCGACACCGTGACCCACCATCGTGAAGAACCCCACCTCGCGGCAGGCCGCGTCGACCTCGCCGGCCACCCGGCGCGCGGCCGGATCACGCGGATCCGCACCGAGCCACGGCGCCAAGTCGACCCGCGGCACACCATCGACCCCCGGCACACCATCGACCCCCGCCACAGCATCGACCCCCGGCACGCCGGTCGAGTCCGTCGCTCCGAGGTGCGTCATCCCCCCAGCTTCCATCGCCGACCTCCGACGCGCCAGCTTCCGATTCGTGCAGAAGTGGCGACACAGCAACCAGTCCTGCACGAAGAGTTGCCGCAACGCCGCCCGACGGACGTTCTTCTGCAACGGGACGCGCGGGAGTCGACACCGCGTGGACCGGGTCGGCCTCAGGTGAGCGAGCGCCGGGCTTTAGCCCACGGTGCGGGGGCGGTCGCTACAACGGGACCAATGCTCTCCTTGCCGATCGCTCACGACGCCGAACAGGAGGCGCCGGCCAGGGATGCCACCGGCCACGCGTGGAGGTTGCCCCTCGTCCTCGTCGCGCTGATCGGCGCCGGGCTCGGCGCCAGCGCCCTCGTGCGGCCGGGCGGCGAGCCCGGCGCCGTGCAATACGTCGACGACCGAGTCCGTGGCTGGGTGCTCGCTCATCGGACGCCGACGTGGGAGCACGTGGTACATCCCGTCACGGCCTTCGGGGACGTGCGCGTCGTGCTCGTGCTCTCGGTGCTCGCCGGCGGCGCGCTGTTGTTGTGCCGCCGCGGCATCCGCCAGGGACTCGTGCCGGTCGTGGCAGCGCTCGGCACCGACGCCATGGTGTACGTGCTCAAGTACACGGTGAACCGTCCCGGCACCCGCGGCCACTGGGGTGAACCTGCGTTCCCGTCAGGTCACATCTCCGGCATGGCGACGTTGGTCGTGCCGCTGGCGGTCCTGGCGTGGACCACCCGCCGCCGCTGGTGGCCGGCGGTCGGCGCGGCCCTTGCGATCGCCGCCATGGCGGCCACCTTGCTGGTGCTCGACGCGCACTGGTTGAGCGACATCGTGGCCGGTGCAGTGCTCACCACCGCATGGTGCGCGGCCGTGGCGTGGTGGCTGCCGAAACGGACGGATCGGCTGCGTCGGCGCGGCTCGGGTTGACTTGACCCCGCGGTCAATGCGCAGAATTTCGGGGCCGACCAAGCGATCTCAGGGGGCCCCGCAATGGCCGACACGACCACCGACACCGCCACTTCCAGCGACGAGCTGATCGACGAGCTGCGCGCCTGGCTCGATGACAACTGGGATCCCGACCTCACGCTGGCCGAGTGGTGGGAACGACTCGGGACCAGTGGCTGGTCCGCTCCTGGCCTTCCCACCAACGCGTACGGCCGCGGCCTCCAGCGTTCCGACGTCGTCCGAGTGAGCGTCGAGATCAGCCGGTACGGCGCGGTCGCGGCGCCGGCCGGGCTCGGCCTGCTGCTGGCGGCACCCACGATCGCTGACCAGGGCACACAGGAACAGATCGACACGTTCGTCCGCGACATCGTCACCGGGCAAAAGGCGTGGTGCCAACTGTTCAGCGAGCCGGGCGCCGGGTCCGATCTCGCCGGGCTCACGACCAAGGCCGTGCCCGACGGCGACGAGTGGATCGTGAACGGTCAGAAAGTGTGGACGTCGGGTGGGCAGGTCGCCGACATGGGCATGCTCTTGGCCCGCACCGACCCCGACGTACCCAAGCACCAAGGCATCACGTACTTCGGCATCGAGATGCTGCAGCCGGGCATCGAGGTGCGCCCCCTGCGCGAGATGACCGGTCGGGCGCTGTTCAACGAGGTCTTCCTCACCGACGCCCGGGTGCCCGATTCGGCCCGCATCAGCGACCGCGGTCACGGCTGGGCGGTCGCCAACACCACGCTCGGCCACGAGCGCGCCGGCCTCGGCGCGGGTGGCGGCGGCGCCGGTGAAGGCGCCCTGCCCGGCACCGTCGCCGGCAACCTCGACAAGCGCGCCGGCGACTTCGTCGGCGCCCGTCCCGCCCGCCGCGGCGGCACCAACGGCAGCAACGGCAAGGCCGCCGGGGACGCCAAGGCCAAGGGCGGCAAGGTCCAGGCGCCGTCGGTGCCCACTTCGTCGGGCGCCAAGCTGTTGATCGACTTGGCCAAGGGCAACGGCACCATCTCCGACGCGACCGTGCGGCAGGACCTGGTCCGCCTCCACACGCTGTCGGAGATCGGCAAGTACAACGGCCTGCGGGTCAAGGCCGAGCGCATGTCCGGCCGCGACATCCCCGGGATGCCCAACATCTCGAAGTTGTCGATGAGCAACATCTTGCGCCTCACCCGCGACCTCAGCCTGCGCATCGTCGGCGCGTACGGCACGCTCCACGCGTACAGCGACGCCGACCGCACGGCGTTGAACGCCGCCACGGGCAACCCGTTCCTCCCGGCGGTCACCGAAGCGGCTCTGTTCGCACAGGCACCCCCGATCTACGGCGGCACCGACCAGATCCAGCGCAACATCATCGGCGAGCGGGTGCTCGGGCTCCCCAAGGAACCCAACAACGACAAGACCGCGCCGTTCTCGTCGCTGCCCAAGAACGCCTGAAGCCCCGATTCTGGGCTGACCCCACCGTTCTGGGCTGAAAATTACGTGCCCAGGCGCGCTTTTTTCAGCCCAGAACGGTGGATTCGGTAGTCGCGGTCAGCCTTCGTAGGCCGCGACCGCGGCGCCGAGGATCCGCACACCGTCGCGCAGGCGCTCGAACCCGTCTGCGGCAGGAAGCGCGTCGGCCGGGAGGGCGATGGCGGGGTCGTCCGCGTCGGGTCCCCGCAGGGTGAGCACCACGTCGTCGCCGTCGGCCAGCACACCGAGCACCACCGTGTCGGCGAGCCGTGCCGCGGCGGCAAGGGTCTCTTGCGATGCTCGCAGCACGATCAACGACCGCGAAGTGTCGAGCCGCATCGGCAGGTCCCAGTCCAGGCCGATCTCCGTGCCCGACTCCTCGCGCAACGCCGCAGCCTCGACTTCGATGGCCACCCGCAACGGGTCATCGTCGGGCCCGAACGGCGAGGGGTCGTCGGGTCCGACGGCCACCGAGTACCGCCACGTTCGTGACGTGCGCACCAACTCGAACGCCCACAACAGGTCGGGGTTGACGAGCCCGGTGTCGACGACCGCTCCCGCGGCGACCGGCGCCGAGGCGGCCAGTTGCGCTGGCGTCGGCGCGGCGGTGAGGCCGGCCAGCCGCTCTTCGACCTCGGCCGTGCGGCGTTCGGCCACGTCGGCGCGCGACTCGGCCGCCTGGAGCTTGGCATCGAGGTTCTGACGGGCGTGCTCCTGGGACTGCGCCTGCTCCTTGGCCGTGCGGGCAGCGTCCTCGGCCTGCGTGGCTTTCTGCTGCGCGGCCTCGGCGTCGGCCCGGGCCTGCGCCGCGTCGCCCTCTGCGTCCGCGGCCCGGCTCTCAGCGGTGGCGAATTGGGCTGCCGCACGGTGAGCCTTCACGTACTCGAACGCGAGGCCTCCGCCCAGCGCCGCCGCGAGCACGGCGAGCACCACCACCACGACGACCATCCACTCGACCCTAAAGGACCCGGCCGCCCCCGATCGATGACCCCCACCCCCCTCCCGCTGTGAGCACTTCGGACCTGCGCGGATGGGTCGCCCGAGTCACGGGTCACCGTTCGATTCGCCAGGCCGCACCTGGCCAACAGGCGCCGTGTTGATGGGTCGGCTCGCCTATCGACTCGCCCCCTTGGCCACCTCCTGGGTGGTCAACTGCTCACACCACGATCGGTTTGGGGTTGCGGGTGGGGTTGGGGTTGGGTGGCCCGGGTCAGCTGGCCCGGGGGGACGGCGTCGACAAGGTGTCGTGACCGGGGCCCGACTCACCGCCATCCGACCCGCCGGTCGCCGACCCACCGCCATCCGACTCACCCGGACCCGACTCACCGCCGCGCGAGCGGCCGGTCGCCGACAGACCCGGACCCGACCCACCCGGACCCGGCTGGTTCGCGCCCGACCTGTCGGCGCGCGAGCGGTCGGCGTCGGCGCTGGGGACCTGACCATCGTCGCCATGCGGCGAGGCGTCGAGCAACGCCGCCAGGTCGCCGCGGGTGCGCACGCCGCACTTGTTGTAGGCGTTGCCGAGATGGAACTCCACCGTCTTGATCGTCACGTACAACAAGTCGGCGATCTCGCGGTTCGACCGGCCCGCAGCGGCCAGCTCGGTCACCCGGCGCTCCGACGGGGTGAGCGCTTCGACACCGGAGCGCGCACCACGCCGCGGGCGGAACCCGGCGGCGTTGAGCTCACGACGCGCCAGCTCGGCCACCGCCTGGGCCCCGATGCGCTCGGCGGTGGCGAGCACGTCGTGCAAGCGGTCGCCGCCCTCGTCGCGCCGACCAACCCGCACCAGTGCGCCGCCTTCGGCCACGAGCGCTTGGAGCTGGTCGAGGACACACGCCGGGTCGACACCGGTCGCCGCCGACTCGGCATACACGAGGGCTTCGTCGGGTTCGACGACCGCCGCCATCGCCAGGCGCGCCCGGCACAACGATCGGGAAGTGCCGATGGACTCGGCGAGGCGGAGCTCTTCGCGTGCGAGCTCGACCGCCGCATCGTCGCCGATCGCGTGGGCGGCATGCGCGGCCCGCGAGCGCCACGGGAACGCCGCGGGGTTGTGGAGGCCCGCGGCGTCGAGCAGGCGGCCGGCCCGGCGGTACAGACCCAGCGCCTGGCCATGGTCGCCGCGCGCGCTCGCCAGGTCACCACGGGCGCCGGCGACCAGGGCCGCCAACCCGATCCGTGCATGGTCGTCGGGGAAGGTCGCCAACACCTCGGCCGACGTCGTGTGGTCACCTGCCGCGAGATGGATCCAAGCGGCGACCGCTGTGGCCGCATCGTCGAGCTGCGCCCAGCGGAACGACCGCGCTTCGAGTGCCGTCTCGATGTCGACCAGCGCCTCGCGCAAGCGGCCGACCTCCAAGAGGAGCCACGCCCGCAGGCAGGTGGCCGATGCGAGGGCCATGTTGTCGCCCGTGGCTCGAGCGTCGGCGACGAGCGCGTCGAGCAGCTCGAGGCCCAACTCCAGCTCGCCCGACCAACTCACCACCGCGGCAAGCCCCACCGTTGCCAGGCTGCGTGCACCGCCGTCGGCCACGAGCCGCCCGTTGTCGTAGGACCGTCGTGCGAGCGCCACCACTTCCGCGTGTGGCGCACCCACCCGGAAGCGCCCGAACGCAACCCGCGCCAAGGAGGCCCGGGCGCCGGCGGAGAGCGAGGCGCCGGGCTCGGGCAGGTCCGGGTCGGGCACGGCGCTCGGATCGCCGGCCGCGACGTCGCCGACGTCCGTGCGCCCGACCATGAGCGACAGCGCCCAGTCGGCCTCCGCCATGGCGCGAACGTCGGGGTCGACCGCCGACTCGGCTGCTGCGGCGAAGCTGCGCACAGCCGCTCCTGCATGCCCCGCCATCGACTGCGCCCGGCCCAGCGCGAGGAGCACCGCGGCGCGCCGACCGCCGGCCACCAACGGCACCGCGGCCTCGAGATGGACGACCGCTTCGTCGAACCCCAACAGCGACTCCGCTTCTCCGAGCTCGGCGAGCACCACACCGCGCAGCTCGGGGTCGGCGAGGTCCTCGTCCATGGCCCGACGCAGGTACCGGACCGCCGTGTCCGGCACACCTTCGCGGCGAGCCTGCTCCGCGGTCTCTCGCAGCGCGTCGACCGCCCAGACCTCGGACGTGCCCGGCGTGTGCAACAGGTGGGCCGCGATCTGCGGAGCCGCGGAGCCTCGCTCGTGGTGCGCGACGGCGGCTCGCAGCTCCAGCTCGGCACGACGGCCCGGGGCCAACTCTGCGAGCACCGCCTGAGCGACGACGTCGTGCACGAACCGCAGACCGCCGCCGCCTTCTTGTTCCAACACGTGCGCCGTGATCAGACGGTCGAGCGCGGTCGTGACCTCCTCGGCGGGGTGGCCGGCCACCCGGGCCGCCAGACCGAGGTCGACCGGCCCGCCGAGCACCGCGACCGCAGCCGCGAGGTCCCAGGTGGCCTGCGGCAGACGGGCGAGGCGCTGATGGACGGCCCGCACGACCGCGCGCGGCGCCAAACCGGCGACCAAGGCGACTTCGGCGGGGCTGCCGGTGACTTCTTCCGGCAGCGAGTGGAGCAGCTCGACCACCAGGAACGGGTTGCCGCCGGCGGACCGCGCACACGCCTCGCTGAACTCAGCGGTCGCGTCGGGCAGCTCGCCGGAGACCAGCTCGGCCACCGCGTCGCTGCTCAGCGGGCGGGGTTCGAGGATCGTGATCGAGCGGTGCGTGCCCAGCTCCTCGAGCAGCTCGGCGTCGGGCGCGTCGGCGTCGGGCCGCAAACCGAGCACCACGACCACCGGCGAGTCGGCGCACCGGTGGATCAGGTACACGAGGAAGCGGAGCGAAGCGACGTCGACCCACTGCACGTCGTCGACCACCAACAGCACGGGGTCCGGTTGTGCCAGGTTGACCGCCAGCCAGTACAGGCCGTGCAGCAGCGGGTACAGACCGTCGTCGACGTGGGCAGGCACGCCCGCCTCGGGCTCGAACAGCGGCCGCGCCGTCGCCGCAGGACCGTCGAGCAGCGCGGCGCCGCCCTCGCCGCGCACGACGACGTCGAACAGCTGGTGCACCACGCCGAACGGGAAGTCGCGCTCCCCCGGATGTGCATCCGCGCGCAGCACCCGCAGGCCTGCGTACTCCGCCAACGCCACAGCCTCGTCGATCAAGCGCGACTTGCCGATGCCCGGCGGGCCGACCACGAAGGCAGCTCCGCCCTCACCACTGCGCGCGTGATGGATCAGGCCCTCTAGCCGCCCGATTTCCTCTTCGCGTTCAAACAGGCGCTTACGCACCGGGAACACCCCTCCCTCGCGTGCCGGCCACCCGGTCAGGAACTTCGCCTGTTCCTGCGTCCGCCCCGGGAGACGACCGACGTGACCACCGTAGCCGCTCGACACGCTCAGAACCTTCGCGGCAGCAGTGCGTGATCGAGATCCCGGTATCGTTCCTGGCCATGGGACCCCGCGGGCTCGAACGACGCCTCGAGCAACTCGTCGAAGGAACGTTCGCCCGTGTGTTCCGCAGCGGCCTCCGCCCGGTCGAGGTCGGTCGGCGGCTGGTACGGGAACTCAGCGACGGTCGCTCCGTCGACGTCCGCGGACGGGTCGTGGTCCCCAACCACTTCACGGTACGGCTGTCGAAGACCGACCACGAAGAGTTCGCCGACATCCACGACAGCCTCTGCCACGAGTTGGCCGAGACCGCCCGCGAGCACGCACGCGAAGAGGGCTACGTGTTCATGGGGCCCGTCGGCGTCGACCTCGCCGTCGACCCACGAATGCGCACGGGGGCCTTCGCCATCGATGCCCGGCTGCGCGAAGGGCGCGGCGGCACCGGCGCCGGATCGCTGCTTCTGCCCACCGGCGAGCGCCTCGAGCTCGACGAGCACACGGTCACGATCGGCCGCATGCCGAACTCCACGATCGTGCTCGCCGACCCCAACGTGAGCCGCAACCACGCCGAGATCCGCACCCACGGCACGGGCTGGGTGCTGGTCGACCTGGGGTCCACCAACGGCAGCCGGGTCAACGGGGGCCGCATCGCTTCGCACGAGCTCCACGACGGCGACGAGCTGCAGTTCGGCAACACGCGGATCCGCTTCGAAGCGTCCTGACCGCCGCGTCTCCTGGAGCAGCCCCAACCACGGGATTCGTTAGGCTCAGCCGGGAATGTCCGAGCAACTGCTCAACATCCTCAAGCTCTGTCTCCTGGCTCTGCTGTACCTGTTCTTCCTGCGGGTGCTGCGGGCCGTGTGGACCGAGGTGAAGGGTCCGGTCGTCGCCGCGCCCAAGGCGCCTGGCCGTGAACGGCGCCGCCCGCGGCGCGAGCGGGGCACGCCGCACTTGCGGATCGTCGAACCGGCCGAGCAGCGCGGGCGCACCTTCCCGCTGTCGGACGAGCTCACCGTCGGGCGTGCCGCGGGCTGCCGGATCACGCTCGACGACACGTTCGCGTCGCAGATCCACGCGAGGGTCTTCATCCGCGACGGCCAGTGCCTGGTCGAGGACCTCGGGTCCACCAACGGCACCTACTTGAACCGCCAGAAGGTACGCGGCCCGATGGTCATCGCCCGCGGCGACCTGCTGCAGATCGGCAACACGATCATGGAGCTGTCGTGACCCGGTTCGTGGTGGGCGCGTCCACCGACGTCGGCCAAGTGCGTTCCACCAACCAGGACGCGAAGTTGGTGGCCCCCAACCTGTTTGGGGTGGCCGACGGCATGGGCGGCCACCAGGGTGGCGAGGTCGCCTCGGCGATGGCCGTCGAGACGTTCCGCGCCGAGGCCTCCACGCCGACCGTCGCGGGCATGGTGGCGGCGGTGCAGGCAGCCAACCGGGCGATCTTCGACCGGTCGGTGGCCGACCCCGACGTGCGGGGAATGGGCACCACGTTGTGCGCGCTGGCGTTGGTGGTCGACGACGACGGTGCCGACCAGGTGATGATCATCAACGTCGGTGACTCGCGGGCCTACCGCTACCGCGCCGACGACCTGTCGCAGCTCACCCGCGACCACAGTCTGGTCGAGGACCTGCGGGCCGAGGGCCGTCTCACTGAGCAGGAAGCCGCCGTCCACCCCCACCGCAACATCATCACCCGGGCGCTCGGCACCGACCCTGAGGTCGAGGTCGACCATGTGGAGCTGGCACCCGTCACCGGCGACCGCTACCTGCTGTGCTCCGACGGCTTGTTCAACGAGGTGTCCACCGATCGCATCGCCGCCACGCTGCGCCGCCTCGCCGACCCCGACGAGGCCTCCCGCGAGCTGGTGCGCCTCGCCAATGAGCACGGAGGGCGCGACAACATCACCGTCGTCGTGGTCGACATCCACGATGGCGACGGGTCGGACGAGGGCCAGGTCGTGGGGGCCGGGTCGCCCGCTCCGGGCGACGCGCCCGCCAGGGGCGAGCGACGCGACCGCACCGAGGTCGCTGCCGCCGCCGGCCCCGCCGGATCCGCGCTGACTCCTGAGGAGGACGTCGCGGGGTTCGGCACCACCGCAAAGGCCGGGCCGGGCAAGTCGGGCGCGGACGGCGCTGCCGACGGCCGCGCCGCGGTGACCGGCAAGCCCGCCGAGCCGCGCATCCGGCGGCTCACCTGGCGAGTCGCGCTGTTCGTGGTGATCGTGCTCGCCGTGCTCGCCGCCGCGGTGGGCGCGGTCGGCTGGTACGCGCGCCGCACGTACTTCGTGGGCGTCAAGGGCAACGAGGTCACGATCTTCAAGGGCCAACCCGGCGGCGTGCTGTGGTTCGACCCCACCGTCGCAGAGGACACCGGGGTCACCCTCGAGCAGATGCCGGCGCAATACCGCGACGAGCTGCGCAAGGGCCACAGTGCGTCGTCGCTGAGCGACGCCCACGGCTACGTACGGCGCCTCGAGGGCATCGCTGCGGCTCAGGGGCTGCCCAAGCCCAGCTCCACCACCGCCGCGCCGACGACCGAGCCGGCCACGCCCACCACCGCCGCTCCCACGACCACCAAGGCCCCGTGACCACCGGCCCGCGCCACCACCCGGGTGGGCGCCGCGCACGAACGAGGATGCGCTGATGGGTCGGCTGCGACGCCGCACCGAACTGGGCCTGATCATCTTGAGCGGCCTGATCACTGGTGGGGCCTACGTCCTGGCGAGCCTCGGTCGCACGGCCACGCTCCCCGCCAACATCGGGCCGTTCCTGGCGGTGGTGTTCGCCTTGATCGTGCTCGCCCACATCGCTGTGCGACGCCTGGCCCACGATGCCGACCCGATCCTGTTGCCCGTCGCCGGTCTGCTCAACGGGCTCGGCTACGTGATGATCTCGCGGCTCAACCACAAGCTCGCCGTGCAGCAGGCCACCTGGACGGCCGTCGCGATCGCGGCGTTCGTGGCGACGCTCGTGCTGGTCCCCCGCGTGCGCGACCTCCAGCGCTACCGGTACACGCTCGGCGCGCTGGCCATGGTGTTGTTGATCCTGCCGCTGGTGCCCGGCATCGGGGAGACCATCCAGGGTGCGCGGGTGTGGATCCACCTCGGGCCGCTCAGCTTCCAACCCGGCGAGTTCGCCAAGATCGCCCTCGTCGTGTTCTTCGCCGGTTACCTGGTGGAAAAGCGCGAGCTGCTCGGGATGGCCACGTGGCCTCGCGCCCGTCCGCTGCTGCCCGACCCCAAGCACCTCGGGCCGGTGCTGATCGCCTGGCTGGTGTGCCTCGGTGTGCTGTTCGTGCAGCGCGACCTCGGCCAGTCGCTGATCCTGTTCACACTGTTCATCGCGATCTTGTGGATCTCGACCGAGCGGGCCGGCTACCTCGCCGTCGGTGTGGTGCTCCTCACCGCCGGCGCGGCGTTGGCGTACCGGTCGATGGGGCACGTGCGCGAGCGGGTCACCGACTGGCTGAACCCCTGGACGATGATCACCCTGGCCGACGGGTCGACCACCGTGAAGGGGTACCAGATCGTCCAAGGCGCGTTCGCCATGGCGGCCGGTGGCGTGGCCGGTACCGGGCTCGGGCTGGGCAAGCCGCAGAACATCCCGGTCGTCTACAACGACTTCATCTTCGCGGCGTTCGGCGAGGAACTCGGGCTGCTCGGGGTCACGGTGCTGATCGTCGCGTACCTGATGATCATCGGCGCCGGGCTGCGCATCGCCACCCGGGCGCACGACCCGTTCGAGAAGCTCATGGCGGCTGGGCTCACGTTGCTGCTCGGCTTCCAGACGTTCCTCATCCTGGCGGGCGTCACGCGCCTGTTGCCGCTCACCGGTGTGGCGCTGCCGTTCGTGTCCTACGGCGGTTCCGCGCTGGTGGCGAGCTACGTGCTGCTGGCCCTGCTGATCCGGATCTCGCACGCTCAGGCCTCGACGCCGCCGGCCGCGGCACGCAGCCAAGCGCCGGTGGGGGTGGCCGCGTGAACCGCCGCATCCGCCGCCTGGCGGTGGCGTTGATGTTCTGCTTCGCGGCGCTGTTCGTGCAGATGAACCTGCTGCAAGTGGGCCAGATGTCGTGCCCCGGGATCGCCACGCCGCTGACCAGGACCGGCTGTCGCAAGCGGCTCGACAAGGACCCCACCAACAACCGGGCGATCGTGCGCGACTTCAGCCAGCCGCGCGGCTCGATCACCACGGCTGACGGGGTGGTGCTCGCCAAGTCGGTGCCGGTGAAGGACCAGTTCAAGTACCAGCGCGAGTTCCCCGAAGGCGACCTGTTCGGGCCGATCACCGGCTACTACAACTTCGCGTTCGGCGCGACGGGTCTCGAGAAGTACTACAACGACGAGCTCGCGGGGCAGACCGCCAAGCAGCAGTACCACTCGCTGTCCGATTTGTTCGTCACCCGCCAGCACACCGGCGACCTGACCCTCACGATCCGCAAGGACGTGCAGCTCCAAGCCCGCCAGGCGCTCGAGCAGGCGCTGTCGGCGCGGGGCCTGCACGAAGGCGCGGCGGTGGCGCTCGACCCTCGCACCGGCGCGATCCTCGCCTTGTGGAGCGACCCGACGTTCGACCCGAACCCGCTGTCGAGCCACGACCACAAGACGGCGCAGTACGCCAAGAACCTGCTGGACGGGTCGTCGCAAGTGCCCCTGTTGGCCCGCTCGTACCGCGAGACGTACGCGCCTGGCTCCACCATGAAGGTGGTGACCGGGTCGATCGGCGTCGACACCGGGAAGGTCACCGCCGACCACCCGAGCTACCCGTCGGAGAGCGCCTATCAGCCGCCGTACGGCCTGGCGATCTCGAACTTCGGTGGTGAGGTGTGTGGCGGCACGCTGTTCCGCATCCTCGCTGTGTCGTGCAACTCGTCGTTCGCGCAGATGGGCCTCGAGACCATCGGGCCGTCGTTGATGGTGGCGGGAGCCGACAAGTTCGGGTTCAACGAGCAGCCCCCGATCGATTTGCCGAACGCCGCCACCTCGGTGTTCCCGACCGACTTCGCCCACCAGTTGCCCCTGCTGGCCCAGGGCTCGATCGGCCAGGGCGACGTGCGCGCCACCCCGCTGGAGATGGCCTTGGCCACCGCGGGCGTGGCGAACAACGGGGCGATCATGGCGCCCCACTTGCTCAACCAGGTGATCGACGAGCAAGGCAACGTGGTGAAGACCTACGAGAACCACGTGTGGAAGCAGGCGATCAGCCCATCGGCCGCGGCCACCATGCGCGGGGCGATGATCAACGTGGTCGACCACGGCACCGCCCGTGGCGTGTTCAACGTGCCCGGCTACACGGTGGGCGCCAAGACCGGCACGGCCGAGGTGGCCACCACCCCCGCCACCAACAACGCGTGGATGGTGGCGTGGGCGGGACCGACCGGCCAGGAGCCCACCGTGGTGGTGGCTGTGGTGGTGCCGCGGGTGCCCGGGCACGGCAACGAGTCGACCGGCGCGGCAGTGGCCGGACCGGTGGCCAGCGCCTTGTTGAACGCCGCGATCGCGGCCCAGAACCAGCCGGGCGGAGGACACTGATGAGCCGTCACGTGCGCTCAGGCACCGTCAACGTCCACTGCACGGACCGAGCCGTGACGAGATCCGCAACCGACCTACCACCCTCCGCCGGCGACCCGCCCGACCCCGTGCCCCCGGTCACGGTCGGGTCGACCTCTAGGCTCTAGCCCCATGTCGGAACAGGGCCCCGTGGTCCTCAGCGGACGCTACGAGCTGCATCGCCGCATCGCGCGGGGCGGCATGGCCGAAGTGTTCCTCGCCCGCGACCAGCTCCTCGAGCGCCCGGTCGCCGTGAAGATCCTGGTCCCGGAGTTCGCCACCGACCAGTCGTTCGTCGAGCGCTTCCGCCGGGAAGCCCAGGCTGCCGCCAACCTCAACCACCCCAACATCGTGGGTGTCTACGACTGGGGGAAGGAGGCCGGCACCCACTTCATCGTGATGGAGTACGTCGACGGGCGCAGCTTGGCCGACATCTTGAAGGCCGAAGGCACGGTCCACCCCGACCGCGCCGCCGACATCGCGACCGACGTGGGCGCGGCCCTCGGGTTCGCCCACCGCAACGGCGTCGTGCACCGCGACGTCAAACCCGGCAACGTGTTGATCTCCCGCGACGGCGTGGTGAAGGTCACCGACTTCGGCATCGCCCGCGCCACGACGTCGGGTGCCGACGCCAACCTCACCCAGACCGGCTCGGTCATGGGCACGGCCACCTATTTCTCGCCAGAACAGGCGCAGGGCCGCCCCGTCGATCCTCGCAGCGACCTGTACTCGCTCGGGGTCGTCATGTACGAGATGGTGTGTGGCCGCCCACCCTTCCAGGGCGACTCGCCGGTGGCGATCGCGTACAAGCACGTGCAGGAGCAGCCCGTCCCGCCTCGCCACCTGAACACGGCGATCCCGCCGGCGTACGAGGCGATCACCATGAAGCTGCTGGCCAAGAACCCGGCCAACCGCTACGCCTCCGCCGAAGACCTGCGTGCCGACCTGCGCCGCTTCCGCGAGGGCCGGCCCGTCCAAGCCGAAGGCATCCTCGACCCGCCGGTCGGCGCGACGGCCGCAGTCGCCGGGGTCGGCGCCACCCGCGCCACCCGCGCCGCCACGTCGACGATGGCCGGCGACGGCGCCATGTTGCCGCCGAGCAACCGGTTCGACGAGCCGCCGCGCCGGCGTGGTGGGGTGTTCCTCGTGGCGGCCATCGCCTTGCTGGCCCTGCTCGGCGTGGGGCTGTTCGTGCTGGCCCGCAGCCTCGGCGTCGGCGGCAGCGACAAGGTCAAGGTGCCCGACGTGCGCAAGCAGTCGATCCTGGCCGCCACCAACCAGTTGAAGAACGCCGGCTTCACCGTGGCCACCGACATCGAGCGCGTGTACGACGACAGCGTCGGCAAGGACCTCGTCATCCGGACCGATCCGCCCACCGGGAAGGCGGTGGCCAAGGGGTCGAGCATCAAGCTCGTCGTGAGCGCCGGGCATGAGATCAAGATCCCTGACGGCATCGAGGGCCTCAGCCTCGACGACGCCGTGAACCGCCTCGAGGCCGCCGGCCTCAGCAGCGATCAGATCGATCAGATCGGCCAAGCCAACGACGAGGTCGACGCCAACGTGGTCATGTCGGTCGATCCCACCAGCGGCTCCGTCGTCCCACCGGGCGGCACCGTGAAGTTGACGTACTCGACCGGCACGAACAAGACGGTGCCGAGCATCCCCGTCGGCAGCGACCAGGACGCGGCCGTGTCCGCCCTGACCAGCGCCGGCTACCACGTGCAGCTCAACTACGAGTACAGCCCGACCGTGCCGCAAGGGAAGGTGATCCGCCTCGACCCCGCCGGCGGCACCAAGCTCAAGCCCGGCGAGACGGTGGTCGTGGTGATCTCCAACGGCGTCGAGCCCACCACAACCACCAGCAGCACCACCACGTCGACCACGTCGACCACCACCCCCGGCTCGTCGTCGACCACGTCGACCACCACCCCCTAGCGGTGCGGCTGGCAGCCTCGGATTGCTGACCGGCTCGGAAGGGGTTGGTGCCCGCGAGAAGACCGGTGGGACTTTGGCCTCTGGCCTGGGGCGCAGCGCCCCGTTTCACTGGAGCCGGAGCCACCGACCGTCGGTGGTGATCCCGAGTTGGAGGTCGACATGGCTGAAGAAGCGTTCAACGACGAACGCCGCCACCCCATCGTGGTGGGGGTCGACGATTCCGGCGGGGGCCGCGCGGCGCTCGCTTTCGCGTTGGAGGAGGCCGCGCTGCGCGGCGACCCCATCGACGTCGTGCACGCCTGGACCATTCCCGGCGAGTGGGCCGAGGGCTTCAACACGCAGTGGCGCGAGGACCGCGAGCGTCTGAGCGCAGTGGCTCGCGAGCGGGTCGACGCGTTGCTCGACGAGTGCCTCGCGGGCGCGCCTCGCCCTCCTGGCCTGCGTGTTCTCACCGACCCGGGCTATCCGCCATTGCTGCTCCTCGAGGCTGCCAAGGGCGCCCGGATGCTCGTGGTCGGCTCCCGGGGCCGGGGCGGGTTCGCCAGCATGATGCTCGGATCGGTGAGCACCGCCGTCGTGCACCACGCGACATGCCCGGTGGTGGTCGTGCGCCCCGCGGACGACCCGTCGAGCGAACGCGACCGCGACGAGCGCGACCGCGACCTGTCCTGACAGCGGGACGGCGCGGCGCGGCTGTGGCCGAGCGTCGGGCAACCGACCGGTTCTTGCGCACAACGGGACCAAGGTCCCTAGTCACGTCGTCGACGCCAGCAGCACCATGGCAACAAGCAGGGGACCGGCGGATGACCAAGGCGAGGAGGTACCAGCAATGACGAAAGCCCTGAACAAGCGAGAGCGGCTCCCCGAATCGGCAGACATGTTCGATCGCCTCGACCAGTGGTTCGGCAACTGGACGGCGGCGCCGTGGCGTCGCACCTGGGATACCTCGTGGCACGACGTCGAGCGTCTGCTGCGAGTAGAGGAGTTCCAAGAGGACGGGACGCTGGTGGTACGAGCGGACCTTCCGGGCATCGACCCCGACAAGGACGTCGAGCTCACCGTGGCCAACGGGATGCTCCACATCGACGCCGAACGCCACGAGGAGGAGAAGACCGAAAAGCGCGGCTATGTGCGACAGGAGCTGCGGTACGGCGAGTACCACCGCTCGCTGCCCATGCCGGACGGGATCTCACCGTCCGACATCTCGGCGCAGTACCACGACGGCATCCTCGAGGTGCGGGTACCGACCCCCGCGACGCCCGAGCCCAAGCAGATCCCGATCAAGCACTGAGTCCCCCCGACGCCGGGGTTTCGCGGTTCCCGACGAGCGGCGGCCGCGATCCCCGGCGATCGCGCGTCTCGAACCGACCGACCGACGCCGAACGGGGGGACTCGGCCGACCCAACCGCCACATCGCCACCCCCCCACGGGTCAGGGAGAGGACCCACGGGAGGGTCAGGGGGCGGAGTCGGGGGCTGGTCAGACGGGGGTGGCGCAGCGGTCGAGGAAGCGCTGAAGGAGGTCGTGGCCGGACACGGTGAGGATCGACTCGGGGTGAAACTGCACGCCCTCGACGTCGAACTCGCGGTGGCGTAGGCCCATGACCAAGCCGTCGTCGGTGACGGCGGTGACCTCGAGGCAGTCGGGCACCGAGGCCCGATCGACCACCAAGGAGTGGTACCGGGTGGCCTCGAGGGGGTTGGGCAGGCCGGCGAAGACGCCGCGGCCCTCGTGGGTGATCAACGAGGTCTTGCCGTGCACGACCTCTGGTGCCCGCACCACCGCACCGCCGTAGACGTGGCCGATCGCCTGGTTGCCGAGGCACACCCCGAACACCGGGCGGCGACCGGCGAACCGCTCGATCACGGCGCACGACAGGCCCGCGTCCTCCGGTCGGCCCGGGCCGGGCGAGATCAGCACGCCATCGGGGTCCAGCGCCTCGATCTCGTCGAGCGTGAGCGCGTCGTGGCGGTGCACCAGGGGCTCGGCGCCGAGTTCGCCCAGGTACTGGACGAGGTTGTAGACGAACGAGTCGTAGTTGTCGATCACCAGTATCCGGGCTGCCATGGCGTGTCGAGGCTACTTCGGGAGTCGTAGGGTCTCGGCAACGGATTCGAGGAGCGAAGGGACCGCGCTGTGACGAAGAAGCCGTCGGGCAATCGGGCGAACCGCACGTCGACCAAGCCCAAACCGGCGGCCAAGCCACGCACCCCGAGCGGCCGGGTCACCCCGAAAGGCACCCGTCCCGCCCCGAAGGGCAGCCGCGCCGCCACCCACTCCCACGGTGCCGGCAAGCGGGCCGAGGCGAGCTCCCGGTACACCCCGCCGGTGCCGACGGCCGCCAAGTTCACACCCAAGTGGGTGCCCTACGCCTTCTTCGGACTGATGGCGCTCGGCGTGATCGGCGTGTTCCTCAACTACCTGAGCGTGCTGCCCGGCGCGCCGAGCTGGTGGTGGCTGGGCGGGTCGCTGGCTTGTGTGTTCGGCGCCATCATGGCGGCCACCCAATACCGCTGACGAGCCGGTCGACCACTCACCGCGGCCGTGCTCGCGCGTCGCGCGTGGTGGCACCCGCTCGCTCACGCGACATCCAGGTGACGGCCGAGTTACAACTGTGTGATGCTCCCCAAGGTTGTCCACAACCTGGGGATGAACGCGGCGTAGTGCTGGTCACGGCCCATTTTGGGCCTCGGGACGGCCGTCTCAGTCGTCTGGATGTTGCAGTTCCATCTCTTCCATGCAATGCCGCGGCGGTTCCGGGTCCTCGTTGGCGGCCGCCGTCATCCTCACCTCGGCGCCGCACACCCCGCACCGGTAGACCAGCCGCACCCGGCGCAGCTCACCCGGCGGTGGAGGCGGTGGGAGCGGGTTCGCCACGTTGCGGATCACCACGAAGCCGACCCGCAACACGACCGCCGCCACGAACGCCGCGAGCAGCACCTGCCACCACACCATGGCTGCAGGCTACGGCGTCACAAAACGGGCGAGGGACGGGCCATGCGGGCCCGTCCCTCGCTGGTGATCGAGTGAGGCCGGGTCAGCCGAGGCGCTCGATGATCGTGGCGTTGGCCATGCCGCCGCCCTCGCACATCGACTGGAGGCCGTAGCGGCCGCCGGTGCGCTCGAGCTCGTTGAGCAACGTGGCCATCAGCTTGGTGCCCGAGCAGCCGAGCGGGTGCCCGAGGGCGATGGCGCCACCGTTCACGTTCACTTTGTCGGGGTTGGCCTTGAGCTCCTTTTGCCAGGCCAGCACCACCGAGGCGAACGCCTCGTTGATCTCGAACAGGTCGATGTCGTCGATGCCGAGCCCGCTCTTGTCGAGGGCCTTCTGCGTCGACGGGATCGGGCCCTTGAGCATGGTGACCGGGTCGACGCCGGCGAGGGCGAACGTGTGGAAGCGCGCCCGTGGCGTGAGGCCGAGCTGCTTGGCCTTCTCCTCGCTCATGATCAGCGCGGCCGATGCGCCATCGGTGATCTGCGACGAGTTGCCCGCGGTGATCTTGCCGTCGGGCTTGAACGCCGGCTTCAGCTTGGCGAGGGTCTCCATCGACGAGTCGCGGATGCCTTCGTCGGCCTTCACGATCTCGTCGCTCTCGATGATGTTGCCGGTCTCCTTGTCGCGAGGCATCGCCTTGACCGGGATGATCTCGTTGTCGAAGCGACCTTCGGAGGTGGCGCGGGCCGCGTTCTCCTGCGACTTGAGGCCGAACGCGTCGAGGTCCTCGCGCGACAGGTCCCACTCGTCCGCGATCATCTCG
This sequence comes from Acidimicrobiales bacterium, assembly GCA_035547835.1. NCBI lineage: Bacteria > Bacillati > Actinomycetota > Acidimicrobiia > Acidimicrobiales > Acidimicrobiales bacterium. The sequence goes on along the minus strand of DASZTW010000015.1, from coordinate 88,541 downwards.
GCACCGACGCCCTGGCCGACCATGCCGCCGATCGGTGCGTAGCGGGCGATCATCGCAGGGCCCATCGGGAAGCTACCGGGCGTGACCGACGCGCCCATCGGCGTGGTCGACATGACCTCGACACCGGCGGCCACCACGATGTCGTAGGCGCCGGCGATGACGCCCTGGGCGGCGAAGTGGGCGGCCTGCTGCGACGAACCGCACTGGCGGTCGACGGTGGTCGACGGCACCGACTCGGGCCAGCCTGCGGCCAGCACGGCGTTGCGGCCGATGTTGAGGCCCTGGTTGCCGACCTGCATCACGCAGCCCATGATCACGTCGTCGACCAGCTCGGGGTCGAGGTTGTTGCGTTCAGCCAGCGCCTTGAGCGTTTCGGCAGCCAGGTCGACCGGGTGCCACCCGGAGAGCTTTCCGTTGCGCTTGCCGCCCGCTGTGCGGACGGCGTCGACGATCACCGCGGTGGTCATGTTGTCCTCCTCTGCCGGCGTCGGTCCGGCGAGCTACCGCCGGCGTCTCCGGCGGACCATGCAGCGACCCAAAACTGGACCGCACGGTCAAGAGTGTGGTGCGGGGTCACCGCCGGACGCAACCTGGCGTGAGCCTTGGCCTTCCGATCCCCGGTCAGCGGGGGTGGCGTCGTCGCGCTTCTCGTCTTCGTCGCCGTCGCCCCCGGGCCCGTCCCTGGTCGCGTCGGCGGCCGGGGCGACCGCGGGGCTGCGCCGCCGAGCCGCGAGGAAGCCGAGCGCAGCGGCGATCACGACCAGGCTCGTCCACTCGTTGACCCGCAAGCCGAGGATGGTGTTCGCCGTGTCGATGCGCAGCGACTCGACCCACAGGCGACCGAGGAAGTAGCCGGCGAGGTACAGGGCGAACAGGTCGCCGATCCGCCGCGGCCCACGCCGGTCGAACCGCAACAGCCGCCACAGCAGCGCGCCGCCGACGAGGGCGCCGACCACCAGCAGCACCACCTGCGTGCCGGCCGCCTGCGGCTGCTGGCGCTGGACGACCAGCCACACGTCGGCGCCGACGCCGAGGGCGAGAAAGCCGTAGAGCGCGCCCAGGACCCAGCCCGGCTCACGCCCGCGCCAGCGGTCGAAGGTGACGATGAGGCCGACCAACGTGAGGTTCCACAGCGCTTCGTACAAGAACGTGGGGTGGAACGTGGAGTACGGCAGGACCGACGAGGGCGAGCGGTGTGCGACGTCGATCTCGAGCCCCCAGGGGAGCGACGTGTGCCGGCCGTACAGCTCTTGGTTGAACCAGTTGCCGAACCGGCCGACGGCCTGGGCGAGCGGCAGGCACGGCGCGACCACATCGAACAGCGACGGCAGATGCATGTCGTGGCGGCGGGCGTACCACACCCCCACGGCCACCCCACCGATCACCCCGCCGGGGATCCCGAGGCCGCCCTTCCAGATCTTGATGATGTCGCCGGGGTGGTCGGCGTAGAGCCGGTTGAAGTCGGTGATGACGCTGTAGACGCGGGCGCCGATCAGGCCACCCGGCACCGCCCAGAACGCAAGGTCGACCAGCTCGTCGCCGCGGTGACCGAGCGCCGCCCAGCGCCGCCGACCCAACCAGACCGCGGCCAGCACACCGAGCGCGATGCACAGCCCGTAGTAGTGGAGCTGCAGCTTGCCGAGGTGCAGTGCGTTGCTGCTCGGGCTCGGGATCGAGGCGAGCAGCGACGACCCCGGTGGCGAGTGCGCCAGCAACGGCGGCATGGACGGGAGCACCGGCTCAGGTTGCCACAGCCGGGCGCACCCACCCGGTCGACCGCCGCGGCGGGACAGCCAGGAGGGGCGCGGGCCACCTCATGCGAAACTGTGGAGCGTCCTGCGCTCCGGCACTCGTCCCCTGGGGGCACCCGTGACCACCACGTCCGACTCGGCGAACGCGTTCGATCCATCCAGCTCCACCACGCCCGAAGGCGCACGGCGCGAGGCTGCAGAGATCGCTGCCGCCGTCGCCGGCCTCACGCCGGCCCGGCAGTTCGTGCAACTCGTCGCCGACCACGCCGACCGCATCGCGCTGCGGTCGCCGAACGGTGACGGGTGGGACGAGTGGACCTGGACCCAACACGCCGACCGAGTGGCACGAGCGGCGGCCGGGTTCCAAGCACTCGGCCTCGAGCGAGGCGACCGGATCGTGTTGATGATGCGCAACTGCGCGGAGTTCCACGTGCTCGACATGGCGGCCCTGTTGGTAGGTGCGACGCCGATCTCCGTCTACAACTCGTCGTCGCCGGACCAAGTCGCCTACCTCATTCAGCACTGCGGCGCCCGGTTCGCGGTCGCGGAGGACGACGGCTTCGCGGCACGGTTCGCCGACGCCCGCTCGCTCCCCCTCCTCGAGCAGATCGGCATGGTGCACCCGGGGCCCGGCGACCAACCTCCGTTCACGTTCGAGTCGCTGCTCGCTCACGAGCCGGTCGACCTCGCGGCGGCCGCCGACACCGGCCGACCCGACGACGCCGCCACGGTGATCTACACGTCGGGCACCACCGGTCCTCCCAAGGGCGTGGTGATCACCAACGAGAACGTGTGCTGGACGGGCGAGAGCTTGCGGCGGCGCTTTCCCTTCGCCACCGAGTACGCCGGCAAGCGGGTCGTGTCGTACCTGCCGATGGCGCACATCGCCGAGCGGATGGTGAGCCACTACATCCATGTCGCGCTGGGCTTCGAGGTGTCGACGTGCCCCGAGGCCGGCCAAGTGGCTGCCTACCTCGCCCAAGTGCGGCCACACGTCCTGTTCGGCGTGCCACGAGTGTTCGAGAAGATCAACGCGGGCGTGCTCGCCGCGCTCGCTGCCGACCCCGAGCGGGCCACCAAGTTCGACGAGGCGGTGGAGGCCGCCACGCCCATCGCCGTGGAACGCTCCTGGGGTCGCGCCACCGAAGAGCAAGAAGCGACGTGGGCGTTCCTCGACGAAGTGGCGTTCCAACCGGCCCGTGCGCTGCTCGGCCTCGACGAGCTGCTCATGGCCATCACCGGCGCAGCGCCGATGCGCGGCGAGTTGCTCCTGTGGTTCCGGGCGATCGGCGTCCCGCTGTCGGAGATCTACGGCATGTCGGAGAGCACCGGCCCGATCACCTGGACACCGGAGCACATCAAGCCCGGCACCGTGGGAACGGCCATCCCGGGTTGCGAGGTGACACTCGGCGACGACGGCGAGCTGATCTGCCGCGGCGGCAACGTGTTCGGCGGCTACCTCGGCGACCCTGGCAAGACGGCCGAGGCCCTCGACGGCGGCTGGCTCCGCACGGGCGACATCGCCACCGTCGACGACGACGGCTACTTCCGCATCGTCGACCGCAAGAAGGAGCTGATCATCACGGCAGGCGGCAAGAACGTCAGCCCTGCCAACCTCGAGGCGGCGCTGCGAATGATCCCGCTCGTGGGCCAGGCGTTCGCCGTCGGCGACCAGCGCCCGTTCGTGGCCGCCCTCGTCACGCTCGACCCCGACGACGCGCCGGCCTGGGCGAAGGCGCACGGCATCGCGTTCACCGACCTCGCCGACTTGTCGCGCAACCCGCAGGTGCGGGCCGAGATCGACCGCGCGGCGCAAGAGGCGATGGCCCCGTTCAACCACGCCGAGCGCGTGAAGAAGATCGTGGTGCTCGACCACGACTGGCCGCCCGACTCGGCGTTCGTGACGCCGACGCAGAAGCTGAAGCGCCGGGCGATCCGCGAGGCCTACGCCGACGTCATCGCCGACATCTACGCCTGAACGACCCGCCCGTCGACGAACGGCAGATCGTCAGCGGTCGGAGTCGCCGGCGCGGTCGGCGCGCAGCGGGGCCCGCCGGCGAGGGCGGACCGCATCGGGACCCGGCACGGCCACCGGCACGGCCACCGGCACGGTCTCGGCGACCGGCGCCGTCTCGGCCACCGGTACGGTCCCGGTGACCTGCACCGCCGGGCCGGCCGGGATGCCAGAGCGCGCGCTCGCAGTGCTCGGCGCGGTCGCCGCGCCGTTGCCCGCACCCGGGGTGCCGCCTCCCGACGGGACGGGACCGTCCGAATCGGCCGGAGGAGGGCCCGGGTCGGGGTCAGGGGCGAACGCCTTGGCCACGTCGTCGGCCACGAACTTGCCGGCCGAGGCGCCGATCGCCCCACCGATGAGCCAGAACGGCGACAGGATCACCAGCCCCCAGCGCAAGCCGTGTTCATCGGCGATGTTGCCGAGGCCCACCAGGTAGAACAGCGCCACGCCGATCACCAAGAAGATGGCTGCGAGGCTGAACGACAAGCTGCGCTCCCGTGCCGGCGAGACGAGCGCCTGCACGGCCGCGAGCGGCGCGTAGAAGTAGCCGAGCACGAAGTTCGTGGCCAAGCCGATGGCGATGGTGGGCCACAGCCAGGGGGTGACGCCGGTGAGCAGCACGCCCACCCCCACCGCGGCGAGCACCGCGCCGATGCGCTGCACCGGCACGCCCATGCCCTTGGCGAACCAACCTGGCGTGAGCTTGCCGCCGTGCTGCACACCCACGTACGTCGCGGCCGCGTTGGCGGCGCCGATGAGCCCGCGGGCCAGCGCGCCGAGGTGGTACTCCCGCTCGAAGTACAACGACAAGTACGCCACCAGCGGGATCAGGCCCGCGCCGAAGAAGATGGCCGCCCAGAACATGCGGCGCAGGGTGCGCACACCCCACAGGGTCTTGACCGCTTGGCGGAACTTCGGTGGCGGCAGCGCCTCGGCACCGCTGCCGCCCGGCAGGTCGGTGCCGCCACGTACCGGCTCTTCGAGGCGCAGCGCCACGATCGACGTGATGATGATCGGCACGAACAAGACGAAGAAGGCGGCGCGCCAGCCGAGCAGGCCACCCGTGAGGCCGGCGACGGCCGGGCCGACGATGGCGCCCACGTACAGCGCGTTGGTGTGGTTCGCATACACCCCGGGCCGCGCGTCGGGGGTGTAGTAGTCGCTCAGCATCGAGTTGTGGATCGGCTGGTTGGCGAGCACACCGACCCCGTTGCCGAAGCGGGCGATCACCAACACGGCGACGCTCCCAGCCATGCCCGTGCACAAGCTGAACGCGCCGGCCAGCACGCCGGAGATGACCACCAGGTTGGTGCGCCGCACCCGGTCGGCCAGGTACCCGACAGGCACCGCGAGGAGCACCACGAGCGACACGTTGATGATGATCAGCCCGAGGAACTTCTCGTCGGAGAGATGGAACGAGCGTTGGATGTCGGGCGCCAGCGTGCCGAACGCGGCCGAATCGAACTCGTCGAAGAAGTAGAGCGCGGTGAGCACCGCGAGCGGGAAGATCAGCTGCCCGCTAGTGTCGCGCAGGAACTTCGCCCGCAGTAGCTCCAAAGGCGAGCGGCGACGGCGCGCGGCGTCCCCCTCTGTCCCCCCGTTGGTTTCCCCCACGGGTGGAGAGTATGGGACGAACCGTGCGAATCGTCCAGCCGCGGGGCGAGACGCGGCGCCGGGCGGTGCCGGCTGGCCGGCGCGGTACCGTCCGGTCATGTCCGAGTGGCCCGAGGCCGTGCTGTTCGACTTCGACGGCACGTTGGTCGACTCGAGCGACGTGATCGTGGCCGCGTTGCGCGTGGCACTCGAGCGCGGGGGCGTGGCACACGCACACCTCGACCCGGCAGAGCTCGGCGGCCACATCGGCGTGCCGCTGCCGGTGTTGCTGCCCGAGCTCGGGATCCCGCCTGCCGGCGTCAGCGCGTCGATCCTGGCGTTCCAGGCTTACTTCGCCGAGCACGGCCCGGCGGGGACGACGCCGTACGCGGGGGCGGCACGACTGCTCGACGAGCTGACCGCGGCCGGTGTCGCGCTCGCAGTCGCCACCGCCAAGCCGCGCCGGGTCGCGCAGGAAGTGATCGATCACCTCGGCTGGTCAGCGAAGTTCGCCGTGCTCGCCGGCGCCAACGACGACGAGAGCGGCGGCGCCAAAGACGAGGTCATCGGCCGTGCCCTCGCCGCGCTCACCGACGATCGGGCGGTCCCGCTCGACATCGCCGGGGTGGTCATGGTCGGCGACCGGGCCAGCGACATCGCCGGAGCGCACCACCACGGCATCGCTGCCATCGGCGTGCGGTGGGGCTACGGCTCGCGCCGCGAGCTCGAAGGAGCCGGCCCATTCGCGGTCGCCGACGACGTCGCCCACCTGCGCGCGTTGTTGCGGTCGTTCGGAGCCCGTGCGACCAGCGCCGACCCCGATCCAGGCGGGACGCGCCGCTCGCGACCAGGCGAGGCCACCGCGTCGGCGCGCCGGCGAGCCACGTCGTGACCGACCGTGCCACCACCGGCGCGGTCGGCGAGTTCGCCGCGGCGCTTCGCGCCCGGCTGGCGCGCGACGGCGTGGTGGTGCTCGGGCCCATCGACGTCGAGGCCAGCCTCCCGCTGGTGGCCGCTGCCCTGGCGGACACGGCGACCGCGGCCGCTTGCGTGATGCTCGACCCTTGGTACAACAAGGGCGTCGGCGGTGTCCGCGACGACTACACCGGATTCGTCGTCCGCCTGCTGGAGGCGGCGGCCGCCGTGGCGCCCCACACGTACCTGTGGGGCTTCCCCGAGATCGTGGCCCGCTTCGTCGACCGGCTCCCGACCGGCGTCGAGCTCGAGGCGTGGCTCACCTGGTACTACAAGAACAACCCGTCGGTGATCCGGGGCTGGCGCTCCGCCCAGATGACCTGCCTGCACCTCACCCGGCCCGATGCCGTGCTCCATCCCGAAGCGTTCCTGAACGAGGCACAGCTCCAAAAGCAGGCCGAGGGCAAGCTGCGCTACCTGCCCGGACCGCCGAGCGTGATCGAGTCCGCCCTGCTCGTCGGTTTCATCGGCAGAGCCGAGCAGACCGGTCACCCGTCGCAGAAGCCCGAGGCCGTGTACAACCCGCTGGTGCGGATGGCGACCGTGGAGGGCGATCTGCTGATCGACCCGATGTGCGGGTCCGGCACCACCGGCGCAGTGGCACGCGCCCTCGGCCGAAAGGCGATCCTCGCGGACCGCGACTCCGACTACGTGGCGCTGGTCGAAGGGCGGCTCGGCATCGAGCGGCTCGCCGTCCCAGAGTGGGCTACTCCGGCGGCCGCCGGAACGGGTCAGGCCGACGACGCGCCCCCGCCGAAGTCGTAGGCCACGCCGGTGAGCTCCTCCGACAGGTCCCACAGCTTCTTGGCCGTGCCTTCGTCGTAGGCCGAGCCCTTGGCGCGGACACGGACCGGCGGGCCTTTCTGTTCGCCGAACCCCTTCGGCCCGAAGTACTCGCTGGGCTTCACGTCGGGCATGGTCGCCGCGTACAGCTGTGGCAAGGCGCCGTCGGCATCGCTTTGGGCCATCACCCGGTTGGTGGCCGCCATCACCCGACCCATCAGCTTGTTGCCTTCCATCTCGGGACCCACGGCTTGCAGGTGGGTGGCCGCGTAGCCAGGGTGCGCCGCCACCGACACGAGGTCCGAACCAGCCGCCTCGGCCCGGCGAGCGAGCTCGAACGCGAACAACAAGTTGGAGAACTTCGACTGCGAGTAGGCGAACCAGCGGGAGTAGCGCCGGCGCTCCCACTGCGGGTCGCGAAAGTCGACCTTTCCGGGCCGGCTCGCCTGCGACGACGTGGTGACCACCCGCGGCGCCTCGGCCGCCAACAACGCCGGCAACAGGCGGCCGGTCAACGCGAAGTGACCGAGGTGGTTGGTGGCGAACTGCAGCTCCCAACCCTCGGAGTTGCGTCGCAGTGGGATGGCCATCACGCCGGCGTTGTTCATCAGGACGTCGACGTGGTCGGTGCGGCTCGTGATGTCGGCCGCTGCCGCTTCGATCGATGCCGGCTCCGACAAGTCGAGCGACACCAGCTCGGGCGCCGGCCCGCTGGCTTTGGCCGTGACGGCTTCGAGCGCGCTCGCACCCTTGTCGGGGTTGCGGCACGCCATCAGCACCCGGGCGCCGGACCCCGCCAGCGCTTCGGCCGATCGCAGACCGAGCCCGCTGTTGGCGCCGGTGATGACCACCGTGCGGCCGCGCTGGTCGGGCATCTGGGAGAGAGACCATCCGGACATCGCGTCAGCCTTGCACGTCCGAGACGCCCCTTCACTCGCCTTCTGCGCGAGAGATGTGACCACCACGGTGGGACTCCACGCGCGGAAGGGGTGGGGGGGTGGTCGCGGGACGGGGGAGCCAGAAACGGAACGTCGCACCGCCGCCCGGAGTCGGCTGGACGTCGGCGCCGCCACCGTGGGCGTCGGCGATCGACGCGACGATCGACAGGCCAAGCCCGACCCCGCCTTGTGACCGACCCCGCGAGTCGTCGGCCCGGTAGAACCGCTCGAAGACCTTGGCCGCTTGGTCGGGATCCAGGCCCGGGCCGCGGTCGGCGACCTCGATCACCGCCCACGGCCCCGCTTCGCGCACCGAGATCGTGGTGGCGGCATCGCCAGGGGTGTGGGTGCGGACGTTGCCGATCAGATTGGCGAGCACTTGGCGGACTCGCCCGGCGTCGGCGGAGACGACGACCGGCGAGTCGGGTGTGACGACGTCGACGGGGCGGTCGGGGTCGAGCGTCTGCAGATCGAAACCGGCGTCGTGGGCGAGTGGCCGCAAGTCGACCTGGGCGAACTGCAGGGGGCGGCCCTGGTCCATGCGGGCCAGCACCAGCAGGTCTTCGACCAACGACGACATGCGGGTGGCTTCCGACTCGATGCGACCCACGAGCCGGTCGGTCTCCTCGGTGGTGCCGCCGCCGCGCTGACGGTGCAGCTCGGCGAAGCCGCGGATCGACGTGAGGGGCGTGCGCAACTCGTGGCTGGCATCGGCGACGAAGCGGCGCATGCGGTCCTCCGAGGCGCGCGCCTCGCGCTCGGAGGCGGCCTGCGCGGACGCTGCTGCCTCGATCTGGCCGAGCATCCCGTTCAGCGATGCGCCCAGGCGGCCGACCTCGGTGCGCGGATCGACGTGCGGCACCCGGCGGGACAGATCGCCGGCGCTGATAGCCGCGGCAGTGTCCTCGATGTCGTCGAGGGGCCGGAGGCTGAGGCGAACCACGACGACGCCGAGCCCGGCGAGCGCCACCAGCACGGCCAGCCCCACGATCCACTCGATGCGCTCGAGGTGGTTGAGCGCTCGGTCGACATCGGCCAAGTTGCTGATGGTGGCCAGGGTCGCGTCGGAGCGGACCGGGCGCAGCAAGACCCGCCAGCGACCCGAGCTGGTCTCGATCGTGTACGGCTTGGTGCCGCGGCGGCGAGCTTCGGCTGAGGTGAGACCACCCAGGTCAGGCGCACGGGTATCGGAGCCGCCGATGCCCTGCGTGAAGCCGAGCAACGTGCCGTCGTTGCCGATCAGCTCGTAGATCACCGGGTTCGGCAGCGGGGTCGGCGGCGAGCCGCCCGTACCCGGGAACGCATCGACGCTCCGATCGACGTGCGTCGACGCCGACGCCAACCGTTGGTCGACCTGGTCGTTGAGGTAGCTGCGCAGCAAGTTCGACGCGATCGTGCCCGTGAACACCAGCGCGATCGCCACGAGCAACAGCACGGCCCCGACCAGCCGGGCCCACAGGGGAGTGCGGCGCCACGTCCGCAGCGGCCAACGCCGGGGGCGCTCGCCCGACGCGCTTGCGCGATCGGCACCTGCGCCGTCGGCCCGGGCGCCAGCAGCCAACAAGTTGGGCGCCGGTGGCGGAAGGGCTTCCTCGGCCGCTTCGGCGAGCGGGGCCGACTCGACCTGGTCGAGCGTTGGCTCCTGGGGCACGGCTCGCCTCAGACCCGGGGAGGCCGCAGGACGTACCCGACACCGCGGATCGTCTGGAGCAGCCGCGGCTCGACCGCGTCGACTTTGCGGCGCAGGTAGGAGATGTACGACTCGACGATGTTGGCGTTGCCGCCGAAGTCGTAGTTCCACACGTGGTCGAGGATCTGCGCCTTCGACAGCACCCGACCGGCGTTGACCATGAGGTAGCGCAGGAGCTCGAACTCGGTGGGCGACAGCGAGATCACCTCACCGCCGCGCCAGACCTCGTGGCTGTCCTCGTCGAGCTCCAAGTCGGCCACCACGATCCGGGACGGCGACGCGCCCTTGCCCGTGCGACGCAGCACGGCGCGGATCCGCGCCACCACTTCCTCGAGGCTGAACGGCTTGGTGACGTAGTCGTCGCCGCCGACGGTGAGGCCCGTGACCTTGTCGTCGTTCGCGTCGCGGGCGGTGAGGAACAGCACCGGGACGTCGTGGCCACGCCCACGCATCGCGCGCACCACGCTGAAGCCGTCGAGGTCCGGGAGCATGACGTCGAGCACCACCAGGTCGGGCGACCACTTCTCGGCCACCCGCAGCGCCTCGTTGCCGGTCATCGCGGTGGCCACCTCGAAACCCGAAAAGCGCAGCGACGCCGACAGCAGCTCGACGATGTTGGGCTCGTCGTCGACCACGAGGAGCTTCGCTTCGGGTTGCTGTTGGTCGACTGCCACCCCGCCATGCTGTCGCGTGGGACTGGGCCTTGTCTCCGCAAAACCTGGGAGCTGCCTGGGAGTCAGCGGCACACCGGGAAGGATCGCAGGAGACAAAAGCGAACAAACCCTCCGAATCGTCGCGGTGGGGTCCGCTGGGGAGAGGAAGTCATGTCGCCAACACGTGCAGCGCGGATCGGACACCGGACCTGGCCCCGGCCGGCGCGCGCGCCGCGGCCCACGCGGGCGGCCCGCACGCGGTTGGCGGCCGCCGCGGCCGCCGTGCTGTGCACGAGCGTGGGTGTGGCCACCGCCCGCGCCGGCTCGCTCACGACGACCTCCCGTGTGCGTCCGACTGCAGCTGCTGACGCCGCGGCGGCCTCGATCACCGGCAGCACCGATCGCTCCGCCACCGAGCCCGGCCACCGGGCCGCCGGGACCACGGGCTGCCAGGACCGCGCCGACGAGCGCTCGTGCCTGTTGCCGTTCCCGAGCGACTGGTGGACCCGACCAGACCCCACGTCGGCCACCGGCCGGCGGGTCGACCTCCCGTTGGCAGCGATGCCGAGCAACGTCGCCGGCTTGCCGATGGTGCCCACGGAGTGGAACCGCCGCGACGGCTTCAGCCCCGGCGAGACGATCCTCGTGCACGTGCCCGGACTCGACAGCCCGGCTGCCCTCGCCAAGACCGGCGCCGTGTCCGTCACCAACATGGGCGGCTACGCACGACCGTCGCAGCCGATCGTGGTGATCGACGCGGCCACCGGGCGCCGCTGGCCCGTGTGGTCCGAGGTCGACACCACCGCGGGCAGCCCCGCGGAGACGCTGTTGATGATCCACCCCTCGCGCAACTTCCTCGAGGGCCACCGCTACATCGTGGCGCTGCGCAACTTGCGCCAGGCGAACGGCGGCCAGATCGAAGCACCCGCCCAGTTCGCGGCCGAGCGTGACGGGGACCCGCCGGCGACCGACCCCCGCGCCGCGCACACCGAGGAGCTGCTGGGCGATCTGGCCCGCGCCGGCATCGCCCGGCGTGGCATGTACCTCGCCTGGGACTTCACGGTCGCGTCGGCCTCCGACACCACCGGGCGCCTCTTGTCGATGCGCAACCGCTCCTTCGCCCAACTCGGCGACACCAACCTCGCCGACGGGAAGGTGGCCGGGCACTCGCCGCCGTTCAAGATCGTCTCGGTGCAGGACCGCACCCCGCAGCAGGACCCGTACATCGCCCGGCAGGTCACGCTGACCGTGCAAGTGCCGTGTTTCATCTTCCCGACGTGCAGCCCCGTGCCCACCACGTTGCGGGCACCGCCCGACGGCCTGAAACCGGCGCTCGCGCTGGCCGGCAAGGTCACCAACGAGTTGCCCGAAGTGGGGTTCGACCCCTCCGGCGGGACGCCCGACTTCGGTGCCGGCCGGTTCGTCCTCGACCGCGACGGCATGCCGGTGCAGAACCCCGTGCCGACCGAAGCCCGCGTGCTGTGCAACATCCCGCGCCGGGCGTTCGCCCGCGGTGCCGCGCCGCTGCGGCCGTCGCTGTACGGCCACGGCCTGCTCGGCTCCGCCCACGAAGTCGACGCGCACAACGTCCGCGAGATGTCGCAACGGCACGGGATGCTGTACTGCGCCACCGACTGGTTCGGGATGGCCGCCGGCGACATCCCGAACGCGCTCACGATCCTCGCCGATGTCTCGCGCTTTCCCTCGCTGGTCGACCGGATGCAACAAGGCATCTTGAACCAGCTGGTGGTGGGCCGGACGTTGATCGCGTCCGGTGGGCTGTCGACCGCTGCGCCGTTCCGGGTGGGTGGACGTTCGGTGATCGACACCCGGGCGCTGTTCTACGACGGCAACAGCCAAGGTGGCATCTACGGCGGGACCACCACGGCCGTGTCGCCCGACGTGCGCCGCGCGGTGATCGGCGTTCCGGGCATGACCTTCTCGGTGCTGATGCCCCGGTCGGCCGACTTCATCGCGGCGCCCGGCCAGTTCGGCCTCGCCACCCCCTTGGAGCTCGCGTACCCGAGCCCCGCCGATCGCTTGGCGATCCTCGACTTGTTGCAGATGCTGTGGGACCGCGCCGATCCCAACGGCTACGCGGCGCACCTGACCGACCACCCGCTGCCCGACACGCCGAGCCATCAAGTGCTGATGCAAGTTGCGTTCGGCGATCACCAGGTCGCGAACGTCACGGCCGACACGGAGGCCCGCACGGCGGGGATACCGGTGGTGTGGCCCGCGCTCGAGGCCGGCCGTTCACGCGACCGGGTCCCGTACTGGGACATCCCCCACCTGACCCGTTTCCCATCCACCGGTTCTGCGATGGTGATCTTCGACAGTGGTCCGGTGCGACGGGAGCACGGCGAACAAGTCGGCGTCGGGCCGCCGCCACCCACGAACGTGCCCGACTCCGCTGGCGAGGACCCCCACGAGGACCCACGCGCGGCACGGTGCGGCCAGGACCAGAAGTCGGCGTTCCTGCTCAGGGACGGAACGGTCACGGCTCCCTGCGCGGGCCCGCCGTACTTCGCCGGCACCTGGACCGGCCGCTGACCTCAGCCCCCCACCGGAACCCACCTGGTGGAGCCCGCCACCGAATGGCACGGCGCGGCACCAGCCGCTGGACCGCCCCCGGCGGACCCGGACCGTTGAGGTCGTCGCCGCGCCGGTGACCCGGGTCCGGCGACGCCGAACCCGGTCGTCGCGGGCTCGCAACGGATACGGTCCAGGTCGTGCCGGCCCAACAGGCGTCGCCCATCGTCGGGCCGGAGGCCATCGTCGCCGAGCCCGACGCGGCGGAGCTCGATTGCCGGTCGGCGGGTACGTGCGATGTCGCGCTCGACTCGCCCCGCGGGCGATGGGTGCTGGCAGCCGGAACGCTCGGTTCGATGTTGGTGATGCTCGACGGCACGGTGGTGAACGTCGCCCTGCCCCGCATCGGCAGCCACTTGCACTCCGACTTCGCCGGCATGCAGTGGGTGCTCACCGGCTACTTGCTGACGCTGGCGTCGTTCATCCTGCTCGGCGGGGTGCTCGGCGACCGTGCCGGGCGCCGGCGGGTGTTCGTCGTCGGGGTGGTGTGGTTCGCCGCCAGCTCGGCGCTGTGCGGCGTGGCGCCCGACATCGGCGTGCTGGTGGCCGCACGGGTGCTGCAGGGGATGGGCGGCGCGCTGCTGACACCGTCGAGCCTGGCGATCATCCAGACCGTGTTCCGCCGAGAGGACCGCGCCCGCGCGATCGGCGCGTGGTCCGGGCTCACCGGCATCGCCGGCGCGCTGGGCCCGTTCCTCGGCGGCTGGATCGTCGGCTCGTTCTCGTGGCGCTGGATCTTCCTCATCAACCTGCCGCTGGCCGCCGCCGTGGTGGCCCTCACGTTGCGGCACGTGCCACAACTGCTCCCGACCGACCAGCCGGGCAGCCTGCGCGCCCTCGTGGCCCACCTCGATCCGCTCGGCGCGCTGCTCGGCGTGGTCGGCCTCGCCGGCACGACGTATGGCCTGATCCGCCAATCGTGGGCGTTCGGCCTCACCGGCGCCGTGGTCTTCGCGCTGTTCGTGCTCTGGGAACGCGGCACGCGGGAACCGGTGCTGCCGCTCGGCATCTTCCGGTCGAGCCAGTTCTCGGCCGTCAACCTGGTCACTCTCGGGCTCTACGGCGCACTCAACATCTTGATGTTCGTGCTGGTGCTGGCGTTGCAGAACGGCCTGGGCTACTCACCGTTGACCGCCGGAGCGGCCACCGTCCCGATCACCGTGCTGATGTTGGCGGGCTCGGCCCGCGCCGGGGACCTGGCCCAACGGATCGGGCCTCGCTGGCCGATGACTGCCGGCACGCTCCTCGTGGCCGGGGGCATGTGGATGCTCGTGCGTCTCGAGCCCGGCCAGTCGTGGCTCGCTGGCGTGCTTCCCGCAATGCTCGTCGTGGGTCTGGGCCTCACCTTGACGGTCGCGCCGCTCACGGCCACCGCGATGGCCACCGTCGCGCCCGACCACGTCGGCATCGGGTCGGGCGTCAACAACGCCGTGGCCCGGGGCGCGGGCCTGGTGGCGATCGCGGTGGTGCCGCTCATCGGCGGCTTCGACCCCAACCGGCCGGTGACGAAGGCTGCCCTCATCGCCGGTATGCACCGCTGCATGCTGGCCTCAGCCGTGGTGTGCGCGATCTTCGCCGTCTTTGCCGCCGTCACGATCCGCTCCGACGCGCTCACCTCGTCCCCCGCTTGAGACAGAAGACGAAGATGGGCGAGTTCAGTTCGGCCCCTCCGCCACTCTGAACTCGCCCATCGTCAATCCCAGGTCGGCGGCAGCATGGTCGCCCGCGGAAGGTGCCCGCCCGAGCACCCTCCTACCGCACCACCGTCGGCCCGGGACCGATCTCGTCGCCGGCCGCAGCGGCCAGCAAGTTGTCCAGCTTGGCCTGCGCCACGCTGATGAGGCCCGGGAGCGCCTCCACCGGCACCCCGAGGCGATCCGCCAACTCGCCGTCGGGCACTCCAGCATCGAGCCAAAGGTGCAGCCGCCGATACGTGACCGGCAACTGGTCGATGGCTGCTTCCCGGTCCACTCCTCGACGGTACGGATCCGAGCCTTCGGCCGCCAGAGCGATGGCTACTCATCGTGGCGCCCGGGACTACTCAATCCCACTCCCTGCGCACGACAAATCGGCTGATCCTCACCATTCGCGACATCACGACCACCACGGGTGGGCGTCCTCCCACGGTGGGCAGGTCAGCCAATGGGAATCCGGCGGCGCACGCGCCCACGGGTCACGGGGTCCCGAAGCGGTCCGCGTGCGCGTGCAACTCAGCCCGACTCTTGACACCGAGCTTGGCGTAGATCCGCCCCAGGTGGTTGTCGACCGTGCGCACCGAGACGAACAGCTCCTCGGCGATGGCCCGACTCGACATGCCCGCCGCAGCCCGCCGTGCGATGTCTCGCTCGCGCGCGGTGAGTCCCGCCGGTTCGGGCGCTGCCGGGCTCACCGGCCGGACGACTCCTTCGCACAGCGCGGCGAGCGCGCCGGCACGAGTCAACAACCGGCGCTGGCCGGCGCCATCGCCTGCCTTCTCGTACGCCGCTGCTGCCTGTGCAGCGACCTCCGCGGCCTGCAACCACGCCCCCATCTCGGCCATGAGCTCGACGCTGCGCTCCAACAGCGCACCGTCGCCGGTCGCGAGCCCCCGGGCGTGGAGCTCGATCGGCTCGGGCCAGGCCCCTTCGATCGTGACGAGCAGCTCAGCCAAGCGATCGAGGTGGTCGGAGGGCGACGACCCGAGTCGGATCGCGTCGTGACGAGCCAGCAGCTCGAACATCGGCGCGGCCACCTCGACGCAGTGCTGCACCTCGGCTTCGGCGGCCGAGCGACCGGCCGCGACGCCCTGCGAGGCCGCGGTGGTCCACAAGAGCTCGCGGCGGCTGTCGAGGTCTTCCGGGCGCGGCCCCACCAGACCGAGCGTCGCGGCGACCCGCTCGGACTCCTCTGCCAGGGCAACCGACTCGTCGACCCGACCCACCAGCGCGTACGCCTTCGACAAGCTCGCGGCGGCGAACCGATGCCACCAGGGCTCCACCTGACCCTGGCGGGCCTGTTCGACGGCAAGACCGAGCCGGTCGACGGCTTCGAGCGCCCGACCCTGCACGAGTGCGTACCGACCTTGCGGCAGCGCCACGTACGCCGGGGGCAAGGCCCGGGGGCTGACCTGCTCGACGGCGAGGTCGAGGTATTGGCCGAAGTCGTCGATGCGCCCCGCGAGCAGCAGCGAGCGCAGGAGCGGGGCCATCACCCACCGAGCCTTGCGCTCGGCGTCGCCGCGGGCGGCAGCCGCGAACAGGAGCTGCTCAGCCCGCTCGTAGCAGCTCACGCAGCGGCCTTCGAGGCAGTCGACCAGGTCGGCGGCGGCGAGCGCCCGCAGCGACACGGCCGGATCGGGATGGGAGATGAGCTCCGCGGCCCGCGCCGACGCTTCGGTGCTGCCATACGTCGCGACCACCGCGCTCCAGTGCGCTTCGAGGCGGGCGCGAGCGGGATGGTCGGGCGGAAAGCCGTCGACGACCGCCCGCACCCCGGGCAGATCCCGCTCACCCCATCCCAGGCAGGAGATCCGCCACAAGTCGGCCGTCGCGCGGGCGGTGTCGCTGTCGAGGTCATCCGCAGGGGCGTCGTCGCTCCGGGCCGCGATGCGCTTGTCGACCACATCGAGGGCGCGGAGCGCCTCGTCGTAGCGAAGCGCGCTGACCAACGTCTCGATGTGCAGCAGCCGGTTGGCCAGCGTGTCGCGCGCCTCGACCGCCGCCGCGGCGAACCCGGTGGCACGCTCATGATCCACGACCGCGAGCAACCGCGCCGCCGTCGCGAGGTCCTCGGCATCGGCGTCGCCGGTCTCGACGCCCCAGCGCGCGAGCCGGACGAGGTCGGCGTCGGTGTGGTGCGTGCCGGACCGCAGCGCCGTCACGACCTGCCGCAGCGGCAGCCGGCGATCCGGCACCGAGTTGGCCAGCACGCGACCAAGCAACGGGTGCTTCAGCCGGACGGTCGGCCGGTGCTGGCGATCTGTCACCAGCACACCTTGCCGGTGGGCTTCTCGCACGACGGCCGGTTCGGCCAGACGCGCGACCGTGTCGTCGGGCAGCACTTCCGCGACGGCCACCGCCACCGCCAACCCGCGCGCCGCGGGCGACAGCCTGTTCGCGCGCAGCATCAGCAGCTCGGCCAGGCGATCGTCGATCACGACATCGCCGCGCCACACCCACTGGCCCTCGACCGGCGACAACCCGCCCGCGTGCACGAGCCCGTCGAGCAGCTCTCGCAAGTACAACGGGTTGCCCGCCGTGACGGACGTGAGCCGCGCGATCGTCTCGGGATCGACCGGTCCGCCCAGGCGATGCGCGGCGAGCTCACCCACCTGGCGGGCGGACAGCGGCTGGAGGTCGAGGCGCTCGCACAACTCGTCGCGCCACAAGCTCGTGATCAGCTCCGCGGCCGGCTCGCCCGTGCGCAGCGTGACGAGCAGCGCCGCGCTCCGGGCCAGCAACAACTGCCGCGCGACCGCAAGCGTGGCGTCGTCGAGCCACTGGGCGTCATCGAGCACCACGACGAGGTCCGCGCCGTCGGCGTGCTGGCCGAGCGCCGCGCACGCCGCGGCGAGCCGGTCGGCGTTCGAGGCGGCAGGGGGCGAGGCGGAGGGCAGTTCGTCGTCGGCGTCGTTGTCGAGCGCGGGCAACAGCCAGGCCAGCGCGCCCAATGCCACCGACTGCAGCGATGGGGTGCCGACGACCCGAACCACCCCGGCGCCGCGGCGGCCGAGCACGTCGGTGGCGGCTTCGGCGAGCCGCGTCTTGCCGACGCCCGGCTCACCGGCCACCACCACGCCGTGCCCCATCGTGGTCCGCGCCAGCACCCACTCCAGCTCTTCGTCGCGGCCGACGAGCGAGCGCGCGGGAGGGGGTGTGGACGGGCGAGATCCCACAGGCCGAGTGTAGGAAACGGGCGTCAGCGTGACTCGCAGGACGCGCCACTAGGGTTTGCGCCAGGCACACGGCGTCGCAGCGAACCCAAGAGCAGGAGCACGGCATGTTCTGGCACATCCTCTGGTGGTTCATCATCGGGCTGATCGCCGGCGGCCTCGCCCGGATGTTCGTGCGAGGCAAGCACCGTCTCGGGATCATGGGCACGGCGGTGCTCGGCATCATCGGCTCGTTCGTGGGCGGGTTCCTCGGCTTCTTGCTGTTCAACGTCGACAGCAACGACGGCGCGGTGCAGCCCGCCGGCATCTTCGGCTCCGTGGTCGGGGCGATGATCATCTTGTGGCTGTGGGGCAAGCTCGATTCGAGCCGCTCCCCCGCGCGACGCCGCCGGTGAGAGCCCGGGATCAGGCCGGCACGATCAGCGACGGCGTCACCGGCTGATCGAAGCCCGCCACTTCCCGAGCTGGGAGCGGTTCGAACTGCAGCGTGGGTGTCACGGCGGCGACAGTGGCCGGATCGACCACCACCCGCCCGGGCGTCGCCTGTTCGACGAGACGGGACGCGAGGTTGACCACCGAGCCGTAGAAATCCCCGTCGAGGGCGACCACGGGTCCGTACGCGATGCCGACGCGGAGGTCGGGGAGACGTTGCTCCTCGGCGAGCGCACCTGCGATGGCCAACCCCGTGCGGCATGCGTCGACCGGGTCGACCGCGGTGAACATCAGTTCGTCGCCGATCGTCTTGACGATCCGCGCCGTGCCGACCCGCGCGGCGTCCCCGAGACGCTCGAACTCCCCAAGCGCCTCGGCGAGCTCGCGCGGCGTCAGCGCCGCCGTCCACTCCGTGGATCGCACGAGGTCGGCAAAGCCCACCGCGACCGTGACCGTGTCATGCGTGGTGGGGTCGGTGCGCGCGCCGCCGAGACGGCGGCTGGCGTCGAGCGCGTGGTGGGCGAACAGCACGCGGAACAGCTCGGGGATCACCGGGATGGCGGTCAGCGCGACATCGGCCGCTTTGGTGAGCTCGGTCTGCGATCCGCCACGGGCCAGCAGTGGGTCCTCGACGTTCATCCCGAACATGCTGATGGCGGCTTCGGCCACCCGGCTGACCGACTGGCTCATCACCCGCGAGAAGCGCAGGACGGTCTCGGCACCGAAGAAGCTGTCGACCCGCCCGAACAGCTCGATGGCGGCGAGGTCGGTGGCGGGAATGCCCCGCTGGCCTGGCTCCGGGACCGGCAGACCACATGCACGGAGCACTTCGACCACCCGCGAGTGGTGCAGCCCGGTGCGGGCGGCCGCTTCCTCGACGGAGTACCGATTGACCGCGCCCAAGATGCGGTGCTCGACGAGCGCCTGGCGCGGGTCACCCCCCAACACCGCGTCGCGCAGCGCGTCGACAGTGACCCCGCTGGCCAGGATGTAGCGCAGCATGTCGCGCAGGTCGTCGTCGGTGGTGCGGCACCGTGCAGTCGCCGGCACGAGCTCGACGAGCTCGTCGAGCAGCTCGGGCGACGGCTGGGGTGGGGCGGGAGGGCCGGGCACGGCCAAGGCAGACGGTTCGATCGGGTCAACCACCGCGCAGAAGTGTGCCAGGGCTGACGCCCGGCCACCCGCCCAAAGGTTCAGCCGTCGGCTTTGACCGCAGCGACGTCGAACTCCAGCGTCACCTTCTCGCTGACGAGTACGCCACCTGCCTCCAGCGCGGCGTTCCAGTTCACGCCCCAGTCCTTGCGGTTGACGGTGGTGCTGCCCTCGAGGCCGATGCGCTGGTGACCGAACGGGTCGTCGACCGGGCCCGACAGCTCGAGATCGAACGTGATGGGCTTGGTCACGCCCTTGATCGTGAGGTCGCCGGTCACCTGGTACTCGTTGTCACCGTCGGCCTTCACCGCGGCGCTCACAAAGGTGATCTCGGGATAGGTGTCCATGTCGAAGAAGTCGTTGCTGCGGAGATGGGCGTCACGATCGGCGTTGCCGGTGCTGACGCTCGTGGCCTTGACGGTGACCTGGAACTTCGAGTTCTCGGGGTTGTCGGCGTCGAAGTAGCCCGAGCCCTCGACGTCGGTGAACGAACCCCGCACCTTGGTCACCATGGCGTGACGGGCGACGAAGCCAAGTCGCGAGTGAGCGGGGTCGAGGTTGTACGTACCGGTGAGTCGGGCGGTGTCGGTGCTCATGGCGGAACTCCTTGCAGCGTCAATGGACCACTGCGGTCGTCAGGTGCTTGCACACGCAACAACCCGTGGTCGAGGCCACGATATTCCCGGGGAACGCCGCAAATCCCGCGGCACGACTCGCGAGGTCGATCGATTGACCGGCCCCGACCTCGGCGCGACAGACTCGGGACGTGCGCATCGAACGGATCGACCACGTGCAGCTCGCCATGCCGCCCGGCAGCGAAGACACCGCCGCCGCCTTCTACGAAGGCTTGTTCGGCCTCCAGCAGGTCCCGAAGCCGCCGGCCCTGGCGGCACGCGGTGGGTGCTGGTTCGAGGACGGCGACGTGAAGGTCCACCTCGGGGTGGAAGCCGACTTCCGACCCGCCAAGAAGGCACACCCCGCACTGATCGTGCGCGACTTGCGAACGTTGGTGGCCCGGTTGGCCGAAGCCGGCGTGGCAGTGCGAGACGACGACGAGCTCGAGGGCTACGACCGCGTGTACGTCGACGACCCGTTCGGCAACCGCATCGAGCTGATGGAGCCGCTGGGCTCACCAACCGGCTGAGGCCGCCGGCAGGCGCGGGCGGCGGTGGCGCCGCGGGCGGGCGTCAGCTGTGGAAGAACTGGATCAGCCGAGCCAGATCGGTCATCGACCCGACAAACGGCACGTCGGGATTCGCCGCGATCTGGTTGAAGAGCTGGACGAACTGATCGACCATCGGATCCAGCGCAGGGTTCAGCGCAGCAAGCGCCTCGAGGTTGTCGCTGACCTTCTGGATCGCCTCGGTGCCACTCGACCCGGCCTCCGCGCAACCCGACGTGATGGCTGACGCCAGCTGCGCCATCTGCGAAGTCTTCGTGAACGTGCCCGTGGCGGTGGCCGCCACCCCGCACACCAACGGCATCCCGGTGTTGGTGGCGAAGGCGCCGGTCGCCAGCAGGCCACCGAGCACCGCCACCCGTGGCGGCACGGTGGTCGAGGGCGCGGGCGTGTAACCGCCTCCACTCCCCGTGCCGGTATCGCCAGACGAAGGCGGCTCGGCCACCTCCCCGTCCGATGCCGGGGCGCTCGACGACCCGGTCCCGAGATCGGAGGGCGCCAGACCGCCACCATCGCCCGCACCGGACCCCAGCCCCGACCCGTCGTCGCTGGGCGCGACGGTCGGCGCCGCAGGCGACCCTGCCGGCGCGCCGCCGGTCGGCGGCTGCTCGTTGCCGAGCGACGGCGGCACCACCTGCAGGGCCGAGGAGTCGGCGGGGTTCGGGTTCTTGCCCGCCATCACGACGACGGCGAAGACCCCGAACGCGACCAGCACGGCGATCACGCCGTAGCGCACCAGCCGCTGGCGAGCCGGTCCCCGGCTGCCCTGCGCAGCTGCGCTCATGAGGAGCCTCCAGGTCCGCTCGGCGGCACGTTCGACGACAACGTCGAGCCGAGGCGAGCACGCAGCGCGGTCCACTGGTTGAGCCGCGAGCTGCACAGTGCGACGAGACCCGCGCCCACGAGGATCCAGTAGAAGCCCGACGTGTCGACCAGTGGCCACGCCACCCGCCGCACTGGCTGCATGTCCTGGTTCGCGGCGGGTGCGCCCGGGTTCGTGCCACCCGAACTGGGCGTGGAGCCGGCGCCGGTGTCCGGCAGCGAGTCGTCGACGCTGGGGAGGGCGTCGCCGCCTCCCGAAGTGGGAGCGGTGCCGGTGGCGTTCTCGGAGGGGACCGCCGGGCCGAGACCGGCGCCCGAGTCGAACGGCGACAACTCACCGGGCGGCACCACCGTGGCCGACGCCTGGCCGAGCGTGAGCTGCACCGTGACCAGGCCGAGCGGGTCGGGCATCGTCGTCTGATAGCTGATCTGCACGCCCGCCGAGGTGACCGAGTTGGCGGTCTCGGTCTTGGGCGCATAACGGATGCTCATCCCGTTGCCGCCCAGCTTCTCGGTGAGGGCCGACAAGTCCACCGGCAACAGCGGCTTGCCCGCCAGCGTGAGGCCCTTGTCGGTCAGACCCAGCTCGACGCCCGCTATGTCGATCGTGCCGACCGACAGCGACGACACCTTCTTGGGCGCAGCTTTCGGGTTGGCGGGGTCGTACGTGACGTTGGCGGTTCCGCTGATCCTGCCGAGCGCGATGAGCTGGTTGAGCCGGATCGGCGCGATCTCGGTGTCGGCTTCGGCGACCATCAGCCCTGTGGTCGGATCGAGGTGCGCGTCGGCGTGCGACGTGGCCGACACGACCTGCGGCGACGCCGTTGCCAGGCCGAGCCGGGCATCGGCGGTCGACCGGTTCGGGTCGCTGGTGGCCTGGATCGAGTACGGACCGATTTCCTCACCGGCCTTCGGCGTGGTCGGGTCCGACGACGACACAGCGAACGGATACGAGGGCGCGGGCGGTGCCTGACCCGCGGCGAGGCCGTTCACCGTCGACGGAAGGCTCACCACGAGCGAACCCGGATTCGGCGCGGACGCGAACCCCTGCGAACCAGCGGAATCCAACGTGGCCTGTGCGCTGGACGGCGACGCGGAGGTCACCTCGCCGTTGGGAATCGCAGGGAGCGCCGCGGCCGAGATCAACAGCTGCACGGAGTCGGCACGGGCGCTGATGCTGTAGGGGCCGGACGGCGCGGCCGCGGTGTCCGATGACGGTGGCGTCTGGGCCGACACTCTGCCGGCAGTTGTCAACCCGAGGACGCCGATGGCCACGGCGACGAGGCCGGCGAAGCGCAGGATCCGGGCGCGGCGGGTGCGGTTCACCGCTCCCCCAGGTACGACGCGGCGATGGCCTGGCTCTCGAGCTCGTCGGGCTCTCCCGCGAACGTGATGCGGCCCTTGCCGACGATGTAGACGTAGTCGGCGAGGTCGAGTGCGCGGGCGACGTACTGCTCGACCAACAGCAGCGACGTGCCGGCGTCGGCCAGCTTGCGGAGGTAGTCGAAGATCTCGTCGACCACGAGCGGCGCCAGGCCCATCGACACTTCGTCGAGGAGCACCACCTCCGGCTCCGCGAGGTACGCGTGCGCGAGGGCCAGCATCTGCTGCTCGCCGCCGCTCATCGTGCCCGCCGTCTGGTCGAGGCGGTCGATGAGCTTCGGGAACACCGCACGGACCGCGTCAACGGTCGACGCGTCGAGGTCGCGGGGAGCTTGCAGGCGAAGGTTGTCGCGCACCGACAGCGTCGGGAAGATGCCCCTGCCCTCGGGCACATGGCACACGCCGAGCGCCGCGAGCTCGTGCGGTGGCCGCCGGGTGACATCTTGCCCATCGACCAGGATCTCGCCGCTGGTCGGGTGGAGCAGACCCGACGCGACCTTCAACAACGTCGTCTTGCCGGCGCCGTTGGGACCGAGCACCGCCACCACCGAGTGGTCGGGGACCACGATCGACACGTCACGCAGCACGTCGTGGCCGTCGTAGCCGGCGCAGATGTCACGCAGCTCGAGCATCAGACGTGCACCGCCCCCGTCGCCCCGACAGCGACCTCCGAGTCGTCGTCGATCGGCTCAACCGCCTCGCTGCCGAGATACGCCGCCTTCACCATCTCGTTGGACAACACATCGGCAGTGGCGCCGCGGTAGATGAGCTTCCCGAAGTCGAGCACGTACGCGCTGGTGCACACGGCGCGCACGAGCGCGATGTCGTGCTCGACCAACAAGATCCCGGTGCCGTGCTCGTCGACGATCGCGTGCAGGATCGACGCGAACTGCTCGGTCTCCGCGACGTCGAGGCCCGAGGAGGGCTCGTCGAGCAACAAGAAGCGGAACGGGGTGGCCATCGCGCGGGCCAGCTCGACGAGCCGGCGCTGACCGGTGGAGAGCTCGTTGACCGAGTGGTCGGCCAACTCGCGCAGCCCGCAGCGGTCGATGGCGAGCTCGGCACGCCGACGCGTCTCGGTGCGTTCGCGACGGCTGGCCACGAGGTGGCTCCAGACGTGGCGACCCGACGCGAACAGCTCGGGACCCATCGCCACGTTCTCGCGGACGGTCATCGTGTCGAACAGTTGGATGAGCTGGAACGTGCGCCCGAGACCGCGCTGTGCGCGCGCGGCCGGGCCCAGGCCGTCGAGCACGGTCTCACCCAGACGGACCGATCCTTGTGCGTTGGACAACGCGCCGGTCATGGCGTTGAACGCCGTGGTCTTGCCGGCGCCGTTGGGTCCGATGAGGCCGGTGATCGCGTCGCCAGGAGCCTCGAGCGTCAGCCCATCGACGGCGAGGAGGCCGCCGAAGCGCACCCGGATGTCGGTCGCGGACAGGTCGGCCGTCATGGCGTCGCCGCCGTGTTGGGGGTGGCCACGGGGTTGGTGGCGCCGGCCGGCGCGAGCAGCCGCGACGCGCCCAGCGGCGCGGCCCGGTCGCGCTCGTGGGCCCGGGCGGTCTCGAACCAGCGCTTGCGGAGCGCGTCGACCACGCCCATCGCCACCGCGATGGCCAGACCCCCGAAGATCACTTGCGTCCAGGGCTGGGTGTTCGCGCCGGTGCTGTAGCTGGGACCGACCACGTACGCGGCCGCGGCGATGAACGCGGACAGCACCGGGCGGCGCCCCGCCATGAACAGCACTGCGATCAGCAGCACCGAGATCAGGTAGTTGTACGTGCCGCCGGTGGCCGAGCCGGTGACCGGGCCGATCAACGCTCCAGCCACACCAGCCAGGAACGCCGAGATGCAAAAGGCGAGCGTCCGAACGACGTTGACGCTCGCACCATGCGCGGCGACGGCCGTGGGCGAATCGGCGAGACCGCGCAACAGGCGACCGAGTCGCCCGCGCCGCACCGCGAGCACGAGCAGGCAACAGGCAACGGCAACCGCCAACACGAGGTAGTAGTACGCCAGGTCACCTCGGGCGAAGCTCGGCCGGTTGACCCGCTGAGTGAGCTCGCCGCCGAACATCAAGAACGTCGGGAAGAAGAGGTTCTGCACCAAGATCCCGAACCCGAACGTGGCGATCGCGAGGTAGAGACCCGACAGGCGGATCGCCGGGATCGCGATCAGCGCGCCCACCGGCACTGCCACGAGACCGGCGAACAGCAAGGCCCCGAAGAACGGCACCCCCGCGTGCTGCGCGTGTGCGAAGGCCGCCGCGCCGACGGCCGCGAACGCCATGTGTGCCAGCGAGACCTGCCCGGAGGTCCGCACCAACAAGTGGAGCGAGACGAAGATCACGACGTACGCCGCGGCCGTCGTGAACACCGGCAACCGGTTCTGGTCGAGGTGCGGGAGGACGACGAGGAAGACGCCGGCGACGAGCGAAGTCGCCGCCACCACCTGCCAGGGGAAGGGTCGGGTGGGTCGCTCCCTCCGCACGACCCGTGCACCGCGCTCCACCAAGCGGTGCCGAGGCGCCACCAGCAACACGACGAACAGCACGATGAACGGCACGTTCGAAGGGAGTGGCTGCAGGATCTGGGCGTTGACGTTGCGGGTCACGACGTCGCGGCTCACCAGGAACTTGGTGAGCTCTTGCGCGACGCCGACCGCGATGCCACCGACGTACGTGAGCGGCAAGTTGTTGAACCAGCCGATGGCCGCCGCGCCGAACGCCTGGATCACCAAGAGCGTGAGGAGCGTGGCATCGAGACCGAGTGACGGCGCCATCAGCGCGCCGGATGCCGCGGCGAAGCACGACCCGATCATCCACGCGCTCCGCCGAACTTGCGCCGGGTTGATGGCTTGGAGGCTCAACAGCGCAGGGTCATCGACGACCGCGTGCATGGCCACGCCGGTGCGAGCCGTCCGGAAGAACCAGCCCAGCCCCGCCGCGGCCGCGGCCGCCAGCACGAAAACGATGATCTGTTGGTACGAGATGCTGACGCCCAACAGGTGCACGGTCCTGGTGGGCAAGAACGGCGGCATCTGGATGGTGGCCGCGCCGTAGCGGATCATCAGCAGCCCTTGCAGCACCACCAAGAGGCCCACAGTGGCGACGACGCGGTTGGCCGTGGGCTTGTCGCCCAGCCCGAAGGCCATCCGCTCGAGCATCAGACCGCCGAGGAGGCCGGCCAGCACGAGTGCCGCCGCAGCCGCCACCGGCCATGGCCAGTGGTGGACCTTCCACAACTCCCACATGATGAAGGCCCCAACGGCCGCCTGGGTTCCGTGGGCGAAGTTGAAGACCCCCGACGTCTTGTTGGTGAGCACCAGACCGAGCGCCGCGATCGCGTAGATCGACCCGGTGCTGAGCCCGGTGACGATCGCGGCGAGGAACTGGTCCATCACGGTTGGCACACCCCGCATGGCTCCTGACCCGCGGACAACGCGGCGTCGCGCTCGATCGTCGGCCAGCCCTTGGCGGACGCCAGCGCGCACTCCGGACGGTGGAAGCGGCGCAGACCGGCGCCGGCGACCACCAGGCCGCCTCGCGCCCCGGCGCCTGCCTGGGTGTCCTCAGCCGCCGGGCCGCGGCCTGCAACGGCGACGGCGGCTCCGCTCGGCGTCGGTGCCGCTGCGACAGCAGGCGCGGGTGCGCTCGCGCCAAGTCCGGCCAGGAAGTTGCCGTCGTCGGGCAACAGCAGGACCCGCCGTTGCCCGATGGCGTAGCGTCCACGCAACAGCCAGGTGAGGTGGCCGTACGCCGCGAGCAGCAACCCGCCGACGGCGAGGATCGCCCACTTGATCTGGCCACCGAACGACGCCTCGTAGCGGGCGAGCAGCAGCGCGGCGAGCCATAGGCCGTGGCCGGCGAGTGCGACGACGAGCCAGCGCAACGCCTCGCCCGGCGCCCATGGCGACCAGGCCCGCAGGGCCTGGGCCAGTCTCGTCACGAAGCGTCGCCCTTGGCGGGCCGGGGTCGCTTCGACGCGGGCGTCGGACGCGACTGAGCCGTCGCTTTGGCGACCTTGTCGGCCGTGCCGTCGGTGCGGCGAGCCGCGCGCTTGCGAGTCGCCGAGGGTCGAGCGGTCGTCGAAGACGTGGAGTCAGGGGCGGCGGTCGCCTCGTCGACGTCGACCTCGGTGGTCTGCGCCACGGCCCCACCCCATGCCGGCTCCGGCGCCACCCCGGAGATGGGCGTGTCACGCACCATCGAGGGCTCCTCGTCGGCTGCGCCACCCGAGCCGGTCCCAGGAGCCGCCCCATCGGCCGCCGCGCCTTCGCCGCCTGATCGATCGGCGTCGCCCGCCTGCAACTCGGAAAGCCGGCGCTCGATGCGGTCGAGCTTGCGCCACTCGTCGCGCAGGTCGGCTGAGATCAGCAGGGTGGCACCGAGCGCCACCACCAGCGCGCCGCCGATGCCGCCCGACACGATGTACGGCAGCTGCTCGGCCGGATACGCCGTGTTGCTCACGCCCCTCCAACCCACGAACAGGACGATCAGCCCCAGCACCACGCACAGCCACGCCCCCGCCCGGTCGGAGTTCGCCCGCAGCCAGCGTTTCCAGTCACCCATCCCAGGCCTCCTCGACCTCGTGCCGGCGCGCTGCAGGCCTGGATGGCGGGCCGCTCAGCACTTCGGTCCCGTACCATTCGGCGCCGTCCACTGCCCTCCCTTGATCTGGATCAGGAAGTAGCAGGGCACCGCCCCCGAGCCTTGGCCGGCATGGAAGGTGAGCGGCGGCGCAAGACCATCGGCGGTGTAGCCCTTCATGGCGTCGAGGCCCGCCACGATGTCGCTCGCGGTGGGCTTCGCACCGACGTTCGCGGCGGCGTGCTGCAACATCACGCCTGACGTGAAGGCGGCGAGCCCAGCAGCCGTGAGGGGCGCGTTCGGCGCGTAGCGCGCCATGGCTTGGCGGTACTCGGCGACCCCGGGGACGCTCGTGGCGAACCACGGCGCGTTGCCGATCAGGGCCAGCAGCCCGCTCAAGTTCGAGTCGGAGGCCATCTCCGGCAGGACGGCGATGGAGGCGGCGGTGTACTGCGGGTGGAAGCCCTGCTGCGTGCAGTCACGGGCGATGCGGATGAGCGAGTTGCCTTCCGACGCGACATACAAGGCGGTGGCGCCCTTGCTCTTGGCTTGGAGGCACTCGGTGGTGAAGTTGGTCTGCGCGATGGAGATCTGCGCCGAGTAGACGATGTCGAGGCCTGGCGTCGGGTGGTCCTGGAGGTACTTGGCGCCCTGCGTGCAGCTCGGCGTCTCACCGCAGTACAGGATCGCCAACTTGTGGAAGCCGGCCTTCACGAACTCACGGCCCTGCGCGGCGCGGAAGCTGTCGGCGTCCGTGCCGGAGGGGAAGATCATCGGGCTCTGGGTCCACTGCGGGAGCGACACGTCGCCACCGACCATCGGGATGTGCTTCTGCTCGATGTACGGCTGGATGCCCGACAGCGACAACGGGATCATGTTGCCGACGAAGGCGACGGCCCCTTGTGACTCGACCATCTGCTTCGCGAGCGACAGCGCGCGCGCTGGGTCGCCACCGTCGTCGGCACTCACCAGCTTCACGGGGTGGCAGTTCAGGCCGCCCTTGGCGTTGACCCACTGCGACCACGCCTGGACCGCCTGCTGCGAGCCGGGCAGCGCGGCGCCGGCGAGGCCGGAGAACGAGCCGATGTTGCCGAGCACGATCGTCGACGCGGTACCCGTACAGGCTTTGCCACCGCTCCCCGTGGCGTTCGCGGGGCCGCCGCCGCCACCGCCCCCGCTGCCGCCGGATCCGGTGGCCGATCCGCCGCCACCGCCCGCACCTCCGCCGGTTGCTCCCGCCAGGGTGGATCCCGTGGCCGAGCTGCTTGCGCCGTCACCCGAGCCGGCAGCGCTGCCGGTACCCGAGCCGGTTCCGCCCGTGCCACCGCCGCCGCCGAGATCGCTGCCCGAACCGCCGGCTGCGGCGACGATCTTGTCGTGCGACAGGGCGGTGCCGCACCCGGCGACGAGCAGGGAGCCGACCAAGGCAAACGCGACCAGGACTCTCCGAGAGCGACGTCGGCTGTTCACGGATCTCCCCTTGCTGCTCGTGCCCGTCCGTGTGGCACCACTGGGCACGACCTTGTCCCCAGCGCGGCTTCGGCCCGCTGACCTCGACCGAGGCACCGAGCGCCTCGTCCCGTTCCCCCACGCTGAGCAGTTGCTTAGCATTTGTCCACAGTTGCAACAAGTGCACCCGCTAGATGTTTAGACATTTCTCGGGACGCGCGCAACCGCGACCGGCGCCGGTCCGCGCCGGCCCGCAAGCCAGATGACACGCCTCCGTAGCTTGGGCAGCATTGCCAGATGCCGCAGCTGACCACCGAGCTCCGCCCGTTCACGATCCAGGTTCCCGACGCGGTGCTCGACGACCTGCGTCGCCGGCTCGCCCATACTCGCCTCCCGAACCAGATCGACGGGATCGGCTGGGAGCAGGGAACCGAGCGAGAGTACTTGGTCGGCCTCCTCGACCACTGGCGCGACGGTTACGACTGGCGGGCCACCGAGCGGCGACTCAACGCGCTCGGGCAGGGGACGGTCGGCGTCGACGGCCAACAGATCCACTTCGTGCACGCGCGGTCGTCGAACCCCGGTGCCGTCCCGCTGCTCGTCACCCACGGCTGGCCCGGCTCGGTGATGGAGTTCCTCGACGTGGTGCCGTTGCTCACCGAACAGTTCCACGTCGTGGCCCCGTCGCTGCCCGGCTTCACGTTCTCGGGACCGACCTCGGAGCGGGGCTGGCACCCTCGCCGCATCGCCGATGCGCTCGCGCGGGTGATGGAGGAGCTGGGCTACGAGCGCTACGGCCTCCAAGGCGGCGACTGGGGTTCGGTCGTGTCGGCGAACGTGGCCGATCTCCACCCTGACCGCGTGGTGGGCCTCCACTTGAACTTCGTGACGGCGCTGCCGCCGGCCGACGCGCCGCCCCTGACCGCCGACGAGCAGACCGCGCTCGAAGCCGGCGCCAAGTGGCGCAAGACCGGGATGGGCTACCAGGAGGTCCAGGGCACGCGCCCGCAGTCGCTCGGGTACGCGCTCGAGGACTCACCCGCCGGGTTGGCCGGCTGGATCGCCGAGAAGTTCCGCGAGTGGAGCGACGGCGACATCGCCGAGGCGTTCACGTTCGACCGCCTGCTCGACAACATCACCGCGTACTGGGTGACCGGTACCGCCACCTCCTCACTGCGCATCTACTGGGAGATGCGCCGAGCCCGCCGCCAGGCGCTCCCCGCCGCGCGCGTCCAGGTCCCGACGGCGATCGCCGCCTTCCCTGGCGAGATCAGCTACCCGCCACGCTCGTGGGTCGAGGCGTCCTACGACGTCGTCCGGTGGACCACCCCGCTGAGGGGCGGGCACTTCGCGGCGATGGAAGCACCCGAGGTGTTCGCCGCCGACGTGCGCTCGTTCTTCTCGCAGCTGTCCTTCGGCTGAGCCGCCGTTCGCGGAGCCGGCTCAGCTGGCGGCGATGCGGTCCATGATGGGCGCGAACGTCGACTCCAACCAGCGGCCAGGGTCGTCGCCGGACACAGCGACGACCACGCCCGACACGCCGAGCTCGGCGAAGCGCCCCATGTCGCGCAGCGCAGCGTCGACGTCGCTGCCCTCCTCGAAGCCGCGGTACAGCGTGGTGATCTCGATCTCGGCGGGATCGCGACCGAGCGTCGCACAGTGATCGTGCAGCACGTCGATCTTGTGGGGGAGCTCGTCGGGCGCGCAGATGATGTTGCACGCATCCGCGTACTGGGCCACCAACCGCAGCGTCTTCCGTTCGCCGCTGCCGCCGATCATGATCCGGGGCCGCGGGGAGCTCACCGGCTCCGGCCGGCACAACGTGGCCGCGAGCTCGTAGTGCTTGCCGTCGAACGGCCCGTCGTTGTCGCTCCACATCTGGAGGCAGATCTGCAACGCTTCCTCGAGGCGCTCGAAGCGTTCCGCGGTCGGCGGGAACGGCACGCCCAACCCGAGGTGCTCACGCTCGTACCACGCCGCGCCGAGGCCGAGCTCGGCCCGGCCCCCCGACAACACGTCGAGCGTGGTGACGATCTTGGCCAGCAGCCCGGGGTGGCGGTACGTGACGCCGGTGACCAGCAGGCGGAGGCGGAGCCGCTCCGTGCACCCTGCCACGAACCCGAGGCTGGTGTAGCCCTCGAGCATCGGGTCCTCGGCCGGCGCCATCCAGTCCATCTGGAAGTAGTGGTCCATGAACGAGAACGTGCGGACGCCCACCGTCTCTGCCCGCTGCGCGAGCTCGGCCACTCCCGGCCCGATCCCCGCAGGGCCACCGGCCCAGTCGAAGCGCGACACGTGCAGATCGAGATCCATCGTTTCGTTCTACCGGCGCGCCACGTGCGAGACCGAACTCGTTGATGCAGGCATCATCAGCTGCATTGTTCTTCGCCCACGTGCTCCCGACATGAGGCGACCCCGAGCACGGCCGTTGGTGCCACGCTGTCGCCGTTGCACGGTGATCCAGCAAGCCACACGCCACCACCGATCCGCGCAGGTCCTGAGCAGGGCTGCACCTCGGCGGAGACCCGTCAAGGGCGGCCGCCGCTGAGGCCCCCCAAGACGTCGTCGAGCTGGCCGAGCAACAGATGACCGCCACCTTCGATCTCGTGCAGCTCCGCATCGGGCAAGACCCGCGCCAGGAGCCGACCGTGCTGCACCGGCACGTTGCGATCCTCGTCGCCATGCCAGACGTCGACATGGGCCGCGACCGCGCCGAGGTCGATGTCCCACGGTTTCGCGAACAGCGCGAAGTCCCGCGCCGTGGCTCTGGCGGTGGTGGGTGCCGGGTTGCGGAAGTCGTCGAGCATGGCCTCGCGGGTGGCCGGGTCGTCGCGGAGCACTTCCGCGTCCGCAGGTGCCATCACTTTGGCGAAGCGGTCGAGGATCCCCTCGGGGTTCCGGTGCGCCAGCCAAGTGGTCAGGCCGAACACCGCCCGAGCACCCGACTCCGACCACCCCGCCACCCGGCTGAACAGCCGATCCGGCGGCAACGACGGGTCTCGTGGCTTCATCGGTGCCACGCCCCCGATGGTGGCGACAGCGCGAACCTTCTCGGGGTGGCGAGCGGCCAGGGCCAGCGCGTGAGGACCACCGCCGGACAGGCCCGCGACGGCCACTCGGTCGAGCCCGAGGTGGTCGAGCAGCGCGGCGTTGTCGGCCGCGTCCGACGACAGCGTGCGCGCCGGGTCGAACGTGGACCCGCCGTAGCCGGCCCGGTCCGGCAGGATCAGGCGCACCCCGCGTGCCTGCGCCGGACCGCCG
This sequence comes from Acidimicrobiales bacterium, assembly GCA_035547835.1. Taxonomy (NCBI): domain Bacteria; kingdom Bacillati; phylum Actinomycetota; class Acidimicrobiia; order Acidimicrobiales; species Acidimicrobiales bacterium. The sequence continues at coordinate 56,415 of DASZTW010000015.1, read as the reverse complement.
AGGCCTTGCAGTTGGCGTGACGACCCCGGCGAGCCGTGCAACGCGATGACTGGAACGCCGTCCGGGTCACCGACCTCGCGGTAACTGATCGTCCGGCCGTCAGGTAGCTGCATGTCCCCCATGGCCGGGAGCGTACCGAGGGCCGGCCTCACCCGGGCGGGCGGCTGTTTGCCGCCTCAGCAGGTGGCTGCCGCCACCCGCGCCAAGTGCGCGCCGATGTCGGCGTTGCGGCGCCGCTCGCGGATCAGGTGCTGGTCGAGCCCGTTGGTGAGGTAGACCGCGCTGATGCCCGTGTCGGGATCGGCGAACGCGAGCTGGCCGCCGGCACCGTTGTGGCCGAACGCCCGCGGCGAGGCCGCTTCGCTGAAGCCACGCTCGGTGGCGCGACCGTCGTCGCCGGCGATCACCAGGCCCAGGCTCCGGTTGGCCGGCACGCCCAGCCAGTCGGGCAGGTTGTTGCGGACGTGACCGGTGGCGTCGGCGAGCACCGCGGCGTCCCACAAGTCGCAGGGATTGTGGAGCAGACCCTGGTACACCATCGCCAGGTCCGCGGCCCGCATCACGCCACCGCCGCCCGGCACCCCGACCTCCCGTGCCGAGGGGCTGTTCAGCGTGAGCAGCGCCGCGAGCGCGACGTCGGGCGGGATGAACTGAGCCAGATCGATCGCGATCCCGAACTCCTGCTCCATCTCGGCCGGGGTCGGCTGCGCACCCACGCCGACCGCGTCGGCGATCCCGGTCTGCTGGTCGAGGGGGATCCCGAGCAACCGGGGTAGGCCGAGCGGTCCGCTCACCAGGTGCTGGATCGCATCGGTGTAGGGCTCGCCCGTCAGGGTCTCGATGATCTCGGCCAGCACCCAGTGCGCGGCGGTGGGGTGGTACACGTACGTCTCGCCCGGCGTGAGGGTGAGCCGCCAGCGACCGAACGCCTCGAGCCGACTCTCGCGGGTGCCCCACTTGTTCGGGCCCAACGGGGCCATCGGGAACCCGCCGGTGTGCAACAGCACCTGCTCGACCGTCACGACCTCCTTGCCGTTCGTGGCGAACGCGGGGACGTACGACGCGACGGTGCGGCCGACGTCGAGCGCGCCGTCGCCGATCAGCCTCCACGTCGCGGCAGCGGTCAGCACCTTGGTCGCCGAGAACGGCACGAACCGGGTCGGGGGCTCCACGCCGAACGTCTCGTCGACCACCACTTCTCCGTCGACCGCGATCGCCACCTGGCACGCCGGGAGGAGACCGTCGTCGATCTCTCGTTGCACGCGGGTGAGGAGCGCGTCGACCTGCTTCGGGTCGACGCTCGGCGGAAGGGAACGAGCCTCGGTGGTCATGGTTCGGGACCGTACCGCCTCGCCCCGGTGCGGACTCAGGCGGCGAGGTTCGCCACGGGTGTCGCGGTTCGCCCTCGCCCGCCTGCCAGCCATGGACGAACCGCGTGCGGGCCCACGTCGGACTCCCGATCACCGTCGGGGGTGCCTCCACCAAGTTCCGGGCCAACGTCGCCGGCGCCGTGGGCAAGCCCGATGGGCTGGTGGTGCCCGCCGGAGAGGAGCTCGCTCGCCCCGACCCCGGGCCCGGCCCCTGACGCGACGATCAGGGGGGTCAAGCGGGGCGCCGGGCGCTCACCACGCCAAGGTCAGATCGCGGACGTGGCGCAACCCTGGCGGGTAGACGAGCTCCTCGTGGCCCGGCTTGAGCCGGTAGTCGGGAATGCGGCGGTGCCACTCCCGCAGCGCCACGCGGAGCTCGCGTCGAGCGAGGTGCGAGCCGAGGCAGCGGTGCACGCCGCCGCCGAACGCGATGTGCCGGTTCGTCTCGCGGTCGAAGCGCACGTCGTTGGCGTCGGGGTACTCCGAGGGGTCGATGTTGGCCGCGCCGTAGGAGACCGTGATGGCCGTGCCCGCCTTCACCGGGCAGCCGTTGGGCAGCTCGGTGTCGCGGGTGGCCACCCGCGGTGACCCGAACGGCACTGGTGTCTCCCAGCGGAGCAGCTCCTCGACCGCCGCCGGGATGCAGGACGGGTCGTCGACGATCTGGCGCCGGTGGTCGGGATGCGTGGCCAAGAACGCGTACATGCACGTGAGCGTGTCGCTCACCGTGTCGAGGCCGGCGATCAGGAACAGGTACAAGATGTCGAGGACTTCCTCGCGCGACAGGCGCTCCCCGTCGACTTCGTGCTGCACGAACCTGGTGATCACGTCGTCGCTCGGATGGGCGGTGCGTTCGTCGACCAGCGCCCCGAAGTAGTCGTAGATCTGCTGGCCGGTGCGACCCATCACCTCTTGGCGCTTGTCGGCGTCGAACATCACGTCCGGGTCGACCTTCTCGGCGTGCAGGATCCCGTCGCGCAGGTCGAGGAACATGCGCAGCTCCTGTTCGGGCAGCCCCATGAGCCCGAGGAACACCGAGCTCGGCAAGATCTCCGCGAACTCCTCGGTGAAGTTGCACTCGCCCTTGTCGATGAACGTGTCGATGAGCGCGTTCGTGCGCCGCACGATGTCGGGCTCCTGCTCGTCCATCCGGCGGGGCGCGAAGAGCGGATCGAGCAATTTGCGGAACTTCGAGTGCTGCGGCGGATCGATGTTCAGCGGGATCAACGGGCGGACGTTCCCCAGCTTCATCTCGACGTGGGAGGAGAAGTCGTCGTGGTTGCGCAACACGTGTTCGCACAGCTCACGGGAGAAGGTCATGACCAGACCCTCCATGGGGGTGAGTACCCCGCCGTGTTCGATCTGGTACTGGTACATGGGCTGCGGCGACGCCATGTCGAGCAGCGCCTCCATCCCGTAGCCCGACGCGTTCGGCAACGACGCAGCTTCACTCGACACCATCGACCCCCCGGGTCTCGAGCCACGTGCACCTGTCCGGGGCGTGGCGATGTCCGCGACGGTAGCGACCTCCGGCGGTCGCGCGCCCCTCGGTCGGTCGGTGGCGGTCTCGCCGTCGTGGCCGGCCGGGTCAGGCCGCCGGCGCGGCACGCCGATCCTGCCGGGGTGTCAGCGCTCGGGCGTGACGCCCCGGAGGCTCGCAGGCAAGTCGCGGAGCACGTCGGCCACGCGGGGCAGCAAGTCGCGATAGACGCTCGTGCGGCGCCACAACATGGCGATCTCGCGGCGCGGCACCGGTTCGGCGAAGCGTCGCATGGCCAGGTCGTCGGACTCGGGGACCGGCGGTTGCATCGCCAGCTCGGGCATCAGCGTGATGCCGACGCCGGCCGCCACCATCTGGCGCAACGTCTCGAGGCTGGTCGCCCGGAAGCCGATCCGCTCCGCGGCGCCGGCGAGACGGCACACGTCGAGCGCCTGGTCGCGAAGGCAGTGCCCTTCTTCGAGCAGCAACACGTCCTGGCCGGCGAGGACAGCGGGGTCGATCGGCTCGGTCAGCTCGGCGAGCGGGTGGCCAGGAGGCGCGACCAGCACGAAGTCTTCGGTGAACAGCGGCTCGACGAGCAGTTGGTCGGCATCCACCGGCAAGGCCAACACGCCGACGTCGAGATCGCCCTCGCGCAACCGCTCGAGCAACGGTTCGGTCTTCTCCTCGACCAGCAGCAGCTCGAGACGAGGGAACTGCTCGTGCAACGTGGGCACGACGTGCGGCAGCAGGTACGGCGCCAACGTCGGGATCAACGCCAACCGGATGCTGCCGGCGTCGGGGTCCTGGGCCTGTTGGGCGATGCCGCGGATCTCGTCGGCCTGGCGCAACATCACTCGGGCGCGTTCGGCCACCCGCTCCCCCGCGTTCGTCAACAAGATGCGCCCGGGGTTGCGCTCCACCAGCTCGACGCCGAGCTCACGCTCGAGCTTCTTGATCTGGGTCGACAGCGTGGGCTGGCTGACGAACGACGCTTCTGCCGCCTTCCCAAAGTGCCGGTGGTCGCCGACGGCCACCAGATACTGCAAGTCGCGCAAGTTCACCGCCACACCCTTGGCCTCGTCAGCCGGCGGTGGCAAGCGCCGCAGGGTCGGCCGCCGCCCCGCTCGGCGCCGACGTGCGGATCAGGTGCTCGAACGCCGACAGCGCTGCCGTCGACCCGGCGCCCATGGCCACCACGATCTGCTTGAACGGCACGGTCGTGCAGTCGCCCGCGGCGAACACACCGGGCGCCGACGTGCGACCGTGCTCGTCGATCACGATCTCGCCGCGCTCGGTGAGGTCGATCGCCCCATCGAGCCATTCGGTGTTGGGCAGCAGGCCGATCTGCACGAACACGCCCTCGACCCCGAGGTCGCGGGGCTCGCCGCTTCCGACGGCCTCGTACGCCAGCCCCGTGACCGCGGTGCCGTCGCCCACCACGCCGGTCGTCCGTGCGCCGAGGATCACCTCGGCGTTCGGCAGGCTGTTCAGCTTGCGCTGGAGCACGTCGTCGGCGCGGAGCCGCTCGTCGAACTCGAGCAACGTCACGCGCGACACCACGCCAGCCAGGTCGATGGCGGCCTCGACACCCGAGTTGCCGCCGCCGATCACGGCCACGCGCTTGCCTTTGAACAGCGGGCCGTCGCAGTGGGGGCAGTACGTCACGCCCTTGTTGCGGTGTTCGGCCTCGCCTGGCACCCCGAGCTGTCGCCACCGCGCGCCGGTCGACAAGATGACCGTGCGGGCCTCCAGCGTGGCGCCACTGTCGAGCACCACCCGGGCCAGGCCGCCAGGCCCGGCCGCCGGCTCGAGGCGGGTCGCCCGCTGCAAGTCGATGACCTCGACGTCGTGCTCCTTGACGTGCCGCTGAAGCGCGGCGGCGAGGGCGGGACCATCGGTGGCCGGCACCGACACGAAGTTCTCGATCGACATGGTGTCGAGCACTTGGCCACCCAACCGCTCGGCGAGCAGACCGGTGCGGATGCCCTTGCGCGCGGCGTAGATCGCGGCGGCCGCGCCGGCGGGCCCGCCACCCACGATGAGCACATCGAACGGCTCCATCGCTTCGAGCTCGCGGGCGCGACGCTCGGCTGCACCGCTGTCGAGCCGGGCGACGATCTGGTCGAGGGTCATGCGCCCCTGGTCGAACAACTCGCCGTTGCAGAACACCGTGGGGACGGCCATCACGTGGCGCTCGTCGACCTCGTGTTGGAAGGCGGCGCCGTCGATGGCGATGTGGCGGATGCGGGGGTTGACGACGCTCATCGAGTTGAGCGCCTGCACCACGTCGGGGCAGTTCTGGCACGTCGTGGAGAAGTACGTCTCGAACACGAGGTCGGTGTCGATGGCACGGACCTGGTCCAGCACTTCGTCGGCAGCAGTCGACGGGTGTCCACCCACTTGCAAGATGGCCAGCACGAGCGAGGTGAGCTCGTGGCCGACCGGCAGCCCGGCGAACGCCACCTCGACGTCGGTGCCGGAGCGCCGGACTGCGAAAGACGGGGTCCGGTCGGGTGCGGTGTCGTCCTCGACGACCTCCACCAGATCTGACGTCGACGCGATCTGGTCGAGCAGGCTGCGGAGATCGGTCGAGCGCGCGGTCTCGTCGAAGCGCGCCACCAGCTCGACGGGGGTCGAGATCTTGGCGAAGTGGCCTTCGAGCTGTGCGAGCAGGTTCGGGTCGAGCACGGGAACTCCAGAGACAGGTCGAGCGTCGGTTGGCAGGCGTCGGTGATCGCGCTCGTGCAGGTGGTCGGGGCGGGCCGGGCGGTGTGCCCTGCCCGCCCGCACCTGACGATCAGATCTTGCCGACGAGGTCGAGCGAGGGAGCGAGCGTCGCGTCGCCCTCTTCCCACTTGGCCGGGCAGACCTCGTTGGGGTGGTCAGCCACGTACTGCGCGGCCTTCACCTTGCGGAGCAGCTCGGCGGCGTTGCGCCCGACCCCTTCGGGCGTCACCTCTACGAGCTGGATCACCCCGTTCGGGTCGATGAGGAACGTCGCACGGTCGGCCAGGCCTTGGCCCTCGCGCATCACCTCGAAGTTGCGGGTGAGCTGGCCGGTCGGGTCACCCACCATGAGGTACTCGATCTTGGCGATGGTGTCGGAGCTGTCGTGCCACGCCTTGTGCGTGAAGTGGGTGTCGGTGGAGACCGAGTAGATCTCGACGCCGAGCTTCTTGAACTCGTCGTAGCGGTCGGCCAGGTCGCCGAGCTCGGTCGGACAGACGAACGTGAAGTCAGCCGGGTAGAAGAACACGATCGACCACTTGTCCTGAAGGTCCGCGTCGGTGACGTCGACGAACGAACCGTTGTGGAACGCGGTGGCCTCGAAGGGCTTGAGCTTGGTGTTGATCAGTGACATGCCGTACGCACCTCTGGGCGATCCGATGGGGGAACGATTGCGATAGTCATTGTAGATAGCAAAAGGCTATTTCGATAGTGTCTGTCGATTGATTGGGCCGATCGCGCCGATAGACGAGGTCGATCCGTCGCCGCGCCTACGGTTGGCGCATGACCGCGGACCACGCACCGCTCACCGACGAGCTCGTCAACCGGGTCACCTGGGCCATCCCGAACGCGCTGGTGCTGGTGGGCTCCCGGGCGGGCGCCGAGCGAAACGCGATGACCACCAGCTGGATCAGCCAGCTGGCCATGGAGCCGGTGCTGATCGGCGTCAGCGTCGAGGCCACTGCGCTCACCCATCGCCTCATCGCCGACGGCGGCTCGTTCACGGTGAACTTGTGGGACGCCGGGTCCACCAAGGTCTTCGTGAAGTTCTCGAAGCCGGCTGTCGACGGCGGCGCCACGCTGAACGGCTGGGCGGTCCACGACGCGCCGAGCGGCGCGCCCGTGTTCGACGACGCCGTCGCCTGGCTCGACTGCACGGTGCGCCAACGCGTCGACTTCGCCAGCCACACCCTGTTCGTGGGGGAAGTCACCGCCGCGGCGCTCGTGGATCCCGACGCGACGGTCGCGTCGATGGCCGACACCCGGATGAAGTACGGCGGCGTGAGGCGCCACTGACCTGCCGAGCCCGAGGAGGCGTTGTGGAGCTGTCCGAAGCGATGCGAACCAACGGAGCGGTGCGGAAGTTCACCGCCGAGACGGTGTCGCCCGACGTGCTGTACCGGATCCTCGATCACGCTCGGTTCGCGCCGAGCGGCGGCAACCAGCAGGGCTGGCACGTCACGGTGATCCGCGACCCGCAGCTGCGGCGCCAGCTCGCCGATCTCAGCGCCACCACGTGGAGGCGCTACCTGACGGAGCAGGCGTCGGGCTACCGGGCGTACAGCGCGACCGACCCGGCACCGGTCAACCTCCCCGAGGTCCCGAACCTCCCCACGCACGCCATGTTGGACGACATCGAGAACGTGCCCGAGGTGTTGGTGGTGTCCACCGATCTGCGCACGCTCGCGGTGATGGACCGCGACCTCGACCGGATCTCGATCATCGGGGGCGCGTCGATCTACCCGTTCGTGCAGAACCTGCTGCTCGCGGCCCGGGCCGAGGGCCTCGGCAGCGTGTTGACGACCTTCCTCGCCGCGTCGGAGCACGAGGCCCGTCCCCTCCTGCACCTGCCCGCCGACCACGCGCTGGTGGCACTGATCGGCCTCGGCACACCGGTCAAGCGCGCCACGCGGCTGTCACGCCGGCCGGTCGAGGCGTTCACCACCATCGACCACGTCGACGGCCCTCCCCTGAGCCCTCCGCTGGTGTCACCGCGATGAGTTCTCCTCCGCGGCTGCGTCTCCACCGACGACAGTTGGGGACAGGAGGCGGCCGTGGAGGAGCGCGCCGACGCCACGATCATCGTGGTCGCGGACGGCGACTGCGACTTCGCGCGCTGGCTGGTCGAGGGCGTCGAGCCAGCTGACCTCGCGGTCGTCGACCGTCTGGCGCGCCTGCAGCTCGCCGCCCGGCGCGTCGGCCTCACGATCCAGGTCCGCGAGCCAAGCGGGAAGCTACGTGGCCTCCTCGATCTGGTCGGCCTCGACCGCGTGCTGTCGTCCGCGTCGACGCCCCAGCCCGACGAGGCGACGATCAGCCCTCCGGCTCGAGGTACGTCGGCAGGCCCATCGCCGGGAACAGCTCCGGATACAAGAAGTGGTGCAAGCCAGTGATCGCCCCGCCCTCGGTCTCGATGACCTGGATGGCGAACGGGTGGTGGCCACCGCGCTCGTCACGTTTGTAGGCCCCGAACCCGCGTCGCCCGTTGACCGAGATCGGCACCAGACGTGACCCCTCGCATGCGGCTCCCTGCCCGCGGTACCAGCGACTGATGTCGGGCGTCCCTCGCAGCCACAACGCGAACGGCGGCATGGTCATGGTGGCGTCCTCACGGACCAAGGACACCAGCGCCGGGATGTCGTAGGCCTCGAACGCCGCGAGATACCGGCCCAGCAACCGCTCGTGCTCGGCGTCGAGCGCCACCGGCGGCGCCGCGAGCAGATCGTCGCCCGAGAGCGTGGCCCGCGCGCGCTGCAGCGCACTGTTCACCGATGCCACCGAGGTGTCGAGAAGCTCGGCCACCTCGTCGGCCTTCCAGTGCAACACCTCGCGCAGCACGAGGACCGCCCGTTGGCGAGGCGGGAGCTTCTGCAGCGCAGCGATGAACGCCAGGCGGATCGACTCGCGCGCTTCCACCGCCGCGGCCGGGTCGCCGTCTCCGGCCAACACCTTGGCGTCGGCGATCGGCTGCACCCATGCGTGCTCGGGCACGTGCGGCCCGAGCGGCGACTCGGCCGACACGGCGGGACCCATGTCCATGGGTCGGGCACGGCGCTGCGGGCCCCGGAGCATGTCGAGGCACACGTTGGTGGCGATCCGATACAGCCACGACCGCACCGACGACCGGCCCTCGAACGAGTCGTAGCCCTTCCAGGCCTTGACCATCGTCTCCTGGACGGCATCCTCTGCTTCGAACCCGGACCCCAGCATCCGGTAGCAGTAGCCGGTGAGCTCCCTCCGGTAGGTCTCGAACTCGGGCTGGAGGTCGCCGGCGGGCCGGTCGGCGACGGAACTGGCGCGACGTCGTGGCACGGGCTTCACGCTAGTGGTGGGTCGCCGGACGGCGAGCGGGGTCGGCGCAGAATCCGTTGCTGGGACAGGAACTCCGGCCCGTGCCGTCGTACCCATCTGCCATGAGCGAACCGTCCGCGTCGCGCCGGCGTCTCCTCCAGGCGGGCAGCGCGCTTGCCATCGGGGGCTTCGCCGGATCGTTCAACCGCCGCCACCCGGCCGTGGCCGCCACCCTCGATGGCAACCGCGTCGCCGCCCGCGCACGGGTGACCCGACACGCCGGCTCGCGGCCGCATCCCGACCGGGCGGTCGGCACCCCCGACCCCTCCCTGCCGTTCGACCACATCGTGATCGTGATGCAGGAGAACCACTCCTTCGACAACTACTTCGGCATGCTGCCGGTACGGGGCCAGCCGGCCGCCGACGGCTTCCGGTTCGACCATTTCGGGCGGGCGCTCGACGTGAACCCGGTGCAGCCCGGACAGCCGGCCAGGGGCTACATCCGATCGTTCCGCAACGACGGGCCGTGCCAGGAAGACGGCATCACGCAGGCCTGGAACGCCACGCACCACCAGATCGACGGCGGGCGGATGGACGGGTTCATCGCCACCAGCGGGCCACCCGCGATGAGCTACCTCGACGAGCCTGACATCCCCTTCTATTACTCGCTCGCCAAGACGTTCACGCTGGCCAACCGGTGGTTCTGCTCGGCGCCGTGCCAGACGTATCCGAACCGGCGCTTCCTCATGGCGGGCACGGCGTACGGCCTGGTGTCAACCGACGTCGGCAGCATCTTGGATCCGCCGCCACCGAACGGCACCATCTGGGACCGGCTGAGCGCCGCGGGGTTGTCCTGGCGCAACTACTTCACCGACCTGCCGTCCACCGGGATCATCGCCAACACCATCGAGCGGCACCCGCTCAACTTGGCGCCGCTTGCGCAGTTCCACGCCGACTGCGCAGCCGGCACGCTTCCCGCGGTCTCGCTGGTCGACCCCGACTTCAACGCCGGTGCCACGGTGCTCGGCGAAGCTCAATCGTTGCCGGGCGTCGACGACGTGGCGAAGGCGCTCGGGCCAGGGCTGGCCGGGGTCCTCGACTTCGTTCGTGCGCAAGGCGCCAGCGAGGAGAACCCCGATCACGTGACGTTCGGCGAAGCGTTCGTCCACGGCGTGGTGCAGTCGGTCCTGCACGGGCCGGCCTGGCACCGCACGCTGCTGGTGTGGACGTACGACGAGCACGGTGGTTACTACGACCACGTGCCGCCGCCGGCCGCGATCGTGCCAGACAAGATCCGGCCGGTCCTCCAGCCCACCGACGTGCAGGGCAACTACGACATCTATGGGCCCCGCGTGCCCGCGGTGGTCGTGTCGCCGTACTCACGCCCGCACGGGGTCACCAACGAGGTGTACGACCACACGTCGATCCTGGCCACGATCGAGGCCAAGTGGAACTTGCCGGCGCTGACCGCTCGCGACGCCAACGCCAACACCCTGGCGGGGTTCCTCGGCTCGACACCTCGGCTGTTGCGGCCGCCGAAGCTGGCCGCACCCGCGGATCTCGTGGCCGGCGACCTCGACTGCCAGCGCACCCAGCACCCGCCCGTGATCTCGTCGCCGACCGCGCCGTTCCCGGCCGGCCACACCGCCGAGGCGGGCAAGCGTGCCACCCTCCCCGCACCGCTCAGCCCGCTGGGCGCGGTCACCGAGGCGACCACCGAGGTCCTCGGCAAGCTCGGCTTCTGACCCGCCCCGACCCAGCCACCCACGACCCGGAACGGTGGGCCGGGATCGGCGGGCGGTGGGTCAGAGGGGTCGGGTGTGGCGGCGACGTCGACTGGCCAGCACCAGCGCGGCGGCCAGCAGCACCGCGCCGACGACCAGGCGCCAGGTGTCGTCGGACCCCGTGCGCGCCAGCTGCCCGCCGGAGCGCCGGCCGGCCGATGAGCCGGCCGCGTGGCGGGCGCCCGACGCGGCGCTCGGGGTCACCTCCGCAGCGGACACTTCCGCCCGTACCGCGGGAGCAGCGCCGACCACCGGGAACACCACGCTCGAGGGGTGCTGCGGGTCGTCGAGCAGCGTCACCAAGCCTTGTGCGGGCAGCGTGTCGGTCACGGTCGAGATCGCGTGCGGGAAATCGCTCGGCGCCACCGTGATCCGCAGCTGATGGCCTGCGGGGACCACCGCGCTGGTGGGGAACACCTCCACCGGCAGCAACGTCGGCGTGTTCGCGGGCACCGCTCGTTGCGACGCTTTCGTGAACGGGTGCCACGGTTGGATCGACTGGCCGTCGAGCAGCCGCGCACGGCCCGGTACCACCGCGCGGAACGACGCGTCGAGCAGGCCGTTCGTGAGCCCCCGGCTGGTGCCGTCCGGCGCGACGTCGCTCACCGCGACGGACACCACGCCACTGCCGGCCCGCGTCTTCAACCAGATGTCGGCCTCGATCGGACCGTTGATCGACAACGGCTTGGTCAGCACCGGCGACGTGTACGTCAATGCGCCGAGCTCGCCGAGCCGGTTGTCGGTCGGGCACGGCGTCCCGCTCAACGCGCCGATCAGCCACTGGTTCGTGGAGCGCGAGCACATCCCCACCACCGGGATCGCCACCATCGACCGGTCCTTGCCCGCCGTGGCCGGGGCGACGGTGTCCGTGCTGCCGGAGCCGTGGAGGTACCAGCGGCTGGCCTGCAGGTCGTGACGCGGCCAGTCCGAGGAGATCTCGAAGCGATCGTGGCCGGCGCCTCGCACGTACTGGGTGACGCGCGGCATGCACTCGACGTGGGCCGACGCCATCCCCAACAAGTGGCCGTCGAACCAGCGCAACGCCAGGTAGTCGAGGTCGGGGATCCCGCTCGCGGCGAGGTCCTGCTTCGAGGTCGTGCCCACGTCGCCGTGCGTCCAAGGACCGATCAGCAGCCGCGCATCGGCGTGGCGGTTCACTGCCTCGTACAGCAACGGCTCGCCGCGCTGGAAGATGTCATCGAGGCCGCCCACCACGAACGTGGGCACGTTCGACTTCGCGTTGATCGTGTTGATCGGCGAGCGGACCTGCCAGAACGGCCCGTCGTAGGCCGGTGCGCTGCCCAAGACGGCCTCCAACGAAGTCGGAACTTGGAACTGTGTGGCGCCGGCGAGGTGGTCGAGCAACGCCTGCAACGCCGCCGCCGGATCGGTTTGCAGACCCGCCGGCACGGCACCGAGCACCGACACCAGCCCCAACCACAACGGGATGAACGCGGCGTTGACCTGGCCCCCGGAGAGCACGACGTCGCGGTAGGCGTCGGCCATCGGCACCATCGCGAACGACGCCTTCACCCGCGGATCGTGCTGGTTCTGCACGAAGAACTGGTCGAGTCCCATGTAGCTGCCGCCGTACGTGCCGATGTCGCCGGCCCATGGTTGCGCCTCGATCCACCGCAGCACGTCGCCGTAGTCGGCTTGCGTGCGGGCGCTCCACGCGTCCCACTCCCCGCCGGATTCGCCCGTGCCACGGTCGTCGACCACCACCGCGGCGTAGCCGTGGCGGATCAACAGCCCCGACGCGGTGGAGAACAGCCCACTCTCGAGGCCCTTGTTGTAACCAGTGATGGTGAGCAGGACCGGCAGCTTGCCTGGCTCCCTCACCCCCGATGCGTCGGCCGGCAGGTACACGTCCGCGCTGAGCCGCACTCCATCGCTGGTCATGATCGGTTGGTCGACCAGGTGCACTTGGCCGGGCCACTTCGCGAGCCGGTCGTACGCCGTCCACTTCGACCCACAGGTCGACGCGCTCGAAGCCTGACCCGCCGATTCGACGGCGGGCACCCGGCGGGCGTCGGTGTCGCGGGTGCTGGCCGTCGCCGGCACCGCCACGAGGGTCCCGACTCCGACCAGCACGATCATGAACAGGCCCAAGAGTCGTCGGTGCATGGGCTCGAACCGTACAAATCGTCACGTCATCGCACCCAACCCGCCGCCCTCCCACCCCGTCGGGCCCCACCCGTTCAGGGTGGTCTCGCCGCCCGCCGACGTCGTGTCCGGATGTGACGAGTCAACCAGTCACCGCATTCGGTAGAGATGGATCCATGACCCAGTACTCCGCGGTCCGCACCACCGGGATCTACTGCCGTCCGGGATGCCCGGCCCGCCCGGATCCCCGCAACGTCCGCCACTTCGACCAACCTGCTGCAGCCGAGGCGGCCGGCTTCCGGGCCTGTCTCCGCTGCCGGCCGTACCGGACGGCACCCGGCGTCAGCTGGTCCGGCCCCGAGCTGGTCTGCCGCGCGGTGCAGCTCGTGCTCGACGGCGCGCTCGACCACGGCAACGAAGACGGCCTGGGCGCCCGTATCGGCGTGTCCGCCCGCCACCTGCGGCGCCTCTTCCACGAGCACGTGGGCGCCACACCCGACCAGCTCGCACGCTCCCGCCGCACCCATTTCGCCCGCCGGCTGCTCGACGACACCGACCTGACCGTCACCGACATCGCCCACGCCGCTGGCTTCGGCAGCGTGCGCCAGCTCAACCGGGCGTGCGTCGAGATCTTCTGCGCGACGCCGCGCGAGCTGCGAGCGCGGCGCCGCCGCGCCGACCGCCTGGTGGCCGACGGCGGTCTCGCCCTCCGCCTCCCGCATCCCGGCGAGCTCGACTGGCCGACCGTCCTCGCGTTCCTCGCACCGCGCGCCATCCCCGGGGTGGAGCACGTCGACCTCACGGCGGCGACGTACCGCCGCACGATCGAGGTCGACGGCGACGCCGGCGTCCTCGAGCTGCAACCGTGCGACGACGAGCACCTCCTGCTTCGATTGCACTTGCCGCACTGGGAGGAGCTGATCCACCTGGTCCAGCGTGCGCGTCGCATCGTGAACCTCGACCTCGACCTTCACGCCGCACGGGTGCACCTCGCCGGCGATCCGCTCCTCGGCCCGCTCGTGCGCGCGCACCCCGGCCGCGCCGTGCCGGGCACGTGGGACCCGTTCGAGACCGGCGTGCGGGCCATCGCCGGCCAGCAGGTGAGCGTGGCCGGCGCGACCACGCTCACGGGCAGGATCGCGACCGAGCTCGGCCGGCCCGTGCCCGGTCTCGAACCGCTCGGCCTGACCCATCTGTTCCCCTCCGCCGACTGCCTCGCCGGCACCGACTTGTCGGGTCTCGGGTTCACCGCGGCGCGCGCTTCGGCGATCGCCGGGTTCGCCACCGCCGTCCGCGACGACCGCATCCGCTTGGACCGCAGCGCGCCGCTCGACGAGTTCGTCGCCTCCGTCACGGCCGTCGCGGGGCTCGGCCCGTGGACGGCGCACTACCTCGCCTACCGCCTCGGCGAGCCCGACGCCTTCCCTGCCGGCGACCTCGGCCTGCGCCGGGCGGTCACCCCGCCGGGGGCGGAGCGGATGGCGACCGAGCGCGACCTCACCGCGCGCGCCGACAGTTGGCGCCCGTGGCGCGCGCTTGCCGCGACCCACTTGTGGACATCGGCTGCGGCTGCGCCGACGGCTGCGCTCCGCCCGGCGAGCTGACCCACCTGTCAGCCGGCGGCGCGGCGCGCTGGGCGGAGGCCCGCCTCAGCCACGCTGCTGACGGCCGCGGCGCGCGACGGACTCGAATCCAGGCACTGCCGGACCCTCGAGGTCGCGGGCGGCGTCGCCGCTGACGACCGGCTCTTGCGTTCAGGTGGACGATGGGGCGAGCAGCGCGTACGCCACGAACTTGCGCAACATGTCGGCGGTCTGGTGGCGACCTCGGTGCGGGAACACCGGGTTCAACAGCCCGAGGTGCACACCGATCAGCCACTCGGTCGCCTCGGCGAGCGTGATGTCGTGACGGAGCGCACCGCGGGCGTCGATGCGGGCGAGGAAGGGCGCGACCAGCGGCTCGGCCAGCGCGACGAGCGCTTCGGGACCGCCGCCGACCCGGGCGACGGCGGCCGCGGCACCTTGGCGCTGAAGGGCCTGGAACCACGGCTCGGCACGCACGGCTTCGGCGTGGCGGAGCAGCCCCTCGACGATCCAGTCGGCAGGGTCGCCGTCTTCGTCGACGCGGTCTTCGAGCGCGGCCGCGATGGCTGACGAGCGTCCCACCAAGACGGTGCGGACGAGCTCGTCCTTGTCGGCCACGTAGCGGTAGACGGTGGCGCGCGAGCAGCCGGCGAGACGCGCCACTTCATCGACCCGGACCGCGAGCGGCCCGTCGCTGGCGATGATCTGGGCGGTGGCCGCGATGAGCCTCGACCGCAGGTCGTCGTCGGTCGCGACGGCTTCACCGGTGTCGGCGGAGTTCGCCGTTGTGGGGGGCACGTCGCCATGTTACGTTCGCGCCTGAGACAAATTCACGACTTGTCTTAGGCGGCGAGCCGGCCGGTGAGCCGATCCAGCAACACGTGACCTGTCCGCCAGGCGCAGCCTGGCGGATCGAACGGCGAGGCGCGATCTGGGCGACCGGTCGGCGAACGTCCTCAGGGGGAGGAGCGCCATGGAGCGCTACACGGTGATCTCGGCGGACTGCCACGGGGGCGGTGCCATCGGTGACTACCGGCCGTACCTTCCAGCGCGGTTGTTGCCGGAGTTCGACGCGTGGGTCGCTGCGTTCGAGAACCCCTACCCCGACCTCGACGGCGCCGCGGGCGGGCGCAACTGGGACAGCGATCGCCGCTTGGCCGAGCTGGAAGCCGACGGCGTGGCCGCCGAGGTGATCTTCCCGAACACCGTGCCCCCCTTCTTCCCGCAGGCATCGCTGGTGCACCAGCCGCCTGCGGCGACCGCGGGCGACTTGGCGCTGCGGTGGGAAGGTCTCCGCGCGCACAACCGCTGGCTGGCCGACTTCTGCGCGGCCGCGCCGGGGCGACGGGCCGGCATCGCCCAGATCCTGCTCCACGACGTCGACGCCGCGGTCGACGAGATTCGGTGGGCGGCGGGTGCCGGGCTGACGGGCGGCGTGCTCCTTCCGGGCACGCCGCCCGGCTCGGGCCTCGCCCCGCTGTACGCGCCCGACTACGAGCCGATCTGGGACGCGTGTGACGAGCTCGGCCTCCCGATCAACCACCACACGGGCAGCGCCTCGCCCGACTATGGCGACTACCCCGAAGCCAAGGTCATGTTCTTGGTGGAGGCCACCTGGTGGGCGCACCGGGCGCTGTGGCAGCTGATCTTCAGTGGGGTGTTGGAGCGCCACCCGAGTCTGCGCTTCGTGTTCACCGAGCAAGGCACCGCGTGGGTCCCCGAACAGCTCGCCACGCTCGACAGCTTCGCCCGTCGGATGTCGGCGTCAGTCGGCTCACAAGAAGCGGCCTGGGGCAAGGAGCTGATGGCCAAGCTCTCACTGCTGCCGAGCGAGTACTGGGCGCGGCAGTGCCATGTCGGCGCCAGCTTCATCCGGCCCGCCGAGGTCGACATCCGCCACCGGGTGGGTGTCGAGCGGATCATGTGGGGCAGCGACTTCCCGCACCGGGAGGGGTGCTGGCCGTTCAGCACCGAGCATCTCCGCCTGTCGTTCGCTGGGGTGCCCTCCGACGAAGTCGCCGCCATGGTCGGCGCCAACGCGGCACGCGTCTACGGGTTCGACCTCGACGCGTTGGGCGCCGTCGCGGCGCGCATCGGCCCCGCGGTCGACGAGGTTGCCCGACCCCTCGACTCGTCCGACATCCCCACCGAAGCCTTGCGCTGCCCGACGTTCGCGATGGCCGCCGCTGATCCCGCCACCGCGCCCGCCAGGCCATGAGCAAGGCGCCAACACCCGACCGAGGACCCGAGCCCGATCCCAAGAGCCCGTAGTGGACCACGAGGGAGGAACGCCGATGGGACGAATCCGCTATGGCGCACGCACGCCCGAACAGCTGCGCAACCGGGAGGTGCAGGCCACATCCGTCGGCGCGTGGGCGACGTCGCTCGTGGCCGTGTACGAGACCGACCCGGAGATCATCGCCGCGGTGCTGCCGCCGCCGATCGAGGCCGGCGACGAGCCGCTGGTGAAGGTCACGATCGCGTCCGTCGACCTGGGTCGGCCCGGGCTACCGGTCTTCGGCGCCGGGTCCTTCTCGGTGGCGGCCCGCCACGAGGGGACGGCCGGCTGGTACGCGCTGGTGATGCCGATGACCACCGAGCAGTCCGTGATCGGGGGACGCGAGACGTTCGGTGAGCCCAAGAAGCTCGGGCAGGTGGAACTGGCGCGCGACGGCGAGCGGGTGACCGGCACGATCGCGCGGCTCGGCACCACGTTCATCGAGGTGGGTGGCACGGTGGGCGACCCGGTCGACGTGATCGACGGCACGCGCACCGACTTCTACTTCAAGTTCCTGCCGGCCCCCGACGGCAAGGGCTTCGACGACGAGGCGTCGCTGGTGTACTGCCACCGGGAGGAGCAGACGCGCGAAGCACGCTCGGTCGACGGAACGGTGACGTTGCGGGAGTCCCGCTTCGACCCAGTGGCCGACTTGCCGGTTCGCCGCGTCCACCGGATCACCTTGGCCGAGCGCCAGAGCCGCCAGTGGGGCGAGATCGTCGGGCGGGTACCCGCCGAGTGGCTGGTCCCGTACGCACATCAGCGCTATGACGACTTGTCGCCGGTGGGCGACGACTGATGCCGGTCCCCGAACTGACCGGGCGGGTGGCCGTGGTGACCGGCGGCGCGAGCGGCGTCGGGCGCGGCATGGGCGAGGCGTTCCTCGCCGAAGGGATGAAGGTCGTGCTCGCCGACATCGAGGAGCCGGTGCTGGCCGCTGCAGTCGCGGAGATCCACGCCGCGCATCCCGACGCGGAGGTGAGCGGGTTCGTCACCGACGTCACCGACTTCGAATCCGTCGAGGCGCTCCGCGACGAGGTCCTGGCGCGGCACGGGGCCGTCCACCTCGTGTGCAACAACGCCGGGGTCGGTGCGGGCGCCGCCGGCCAGATGTGGGACCACACGCTGTTCGACTGGCGCTGGGCGCTCGAGGTGAACGTGTGGGGGATCATCCACGGCATCAAGGCGTTCGTGCCCGCCATGTTGGAGGGCGGCGCCCCAGGTCATGTGGTCAACACCAGCTCCGGCAACGGCGGCGTGGCTCCCCTCCCGAGCACGCCGATCTACGCGCTCAGCAAGTCGTCGATCGTCACGTTGAGCGAGTCGCTGTACGCGCAACTCGAGCAGACCGCACCCGGGCGCGTCGGCGCATCGGTGCTGTTCCCCGGCCCGAGCGTGCTGCGCACCGGTCTGTTCACGTCGGCCCGCAACCGGCCCGGGCGCTACCTGAACCCAGGCGCCCCGGCCCGTCCGCCCAGCAGCATCGAGGCGTTCGAGAAGTCACTGGCCGACCGCGGCATCGTCCTCGACTACACGCCGGTCGAGGAAGTGGCGGCGCGGGTGGTCGACGCGGTGCGCGCCGGGACGTTCTGGATCCTCCCGCCGAGCGAGCGCACCGACCAACAGATCCGAGCCCGCGCCGACTCGATGCTCGGGCGGACCAACCCCACGTACATCAAGGAAATCGGAGCCTGACGTGTCCGACCGCTACCTGATCATCTCCAGCGACTGCCACGCCGGCCTGCCCAACGAGCAGTACCGCGAGTGGCTCGACCCGGAGTTCCGCGACGTGTTCGACAAGGCCTTGGCGGAACGGGCCCGCCTCCGCGAGCTGGCCACCCGCGGGATCCTCAACGAGGACTTTGCCGAGCAATGGGAGCAGGAGAACCACGAAGGCCTGCGCGGCGGATGGGACGCCACCCGGCGCGACAAGGAGCTCGACGCCGACGGCGTGGTCGGCGAAGTCATCTTCCCGGACGCCGACGCCGTCTCGGGCGGCGCGTCAGCCCCGTTCGGGGCGGGGCTGTCGGCCGGCAGCGATGTCCCCACCGAACTGTTGATGGCGGGAGCCCGCGCTCACAACCGCTGGTTGGCCGAGTTGTGCCACGAGTCGCCCGAGCGCCGGGCCGGTGTGGCGATCGTGCCGATCTACGACCCCGACGCAGCCGTCGCCGAGATCACCCGAGCCCGCGACGCGGGGTTGCGGGGCGGCATCTTGATCCCGTCGATGTGGGGCTCGCACGCGCCGTATCACGACGCGCGATACGAGCCGGTGTGGGCTGCGTGCGCCGACTTCGGCATGCCGGTCCACGTCCACTCCGGCTCGGCCGACAAGGAGGCGTACGGCGCGTACGTCGGCATGTATGTGACCGAAGTGCGGTGGTGGTCAGCCCGCCCGTTGCACTTCCTGTTGTGGTCGGGCGTGTTCGAACGGCACCCGACCTTGCGGTTCGTGGTCACCGAATGCGGGGCGTTCTGGGCGGCCGACCTGCTGTGGACGATGGACGCCGTGTACGACCGCGAGCACGGCGCCCGCAAGCTCGGCGAGCAGCTCACTGCCGGGCTGTCGATGCGGCCAAGTGAGTACTTCGACCGCAACTGCGCGATCGGCGCGTCGAACACCCGGCGCCGCGAGCTCGCCCGGCGCTACGAGATCGGCGTCGGGAACCTCATGTGGGGCAATGACTTCCCGCACCCCGAAGGCACCTGGCCGCACACCCGCGAGTGGCTGCGCAACGCCTTCCACGACATCCCGGTCGACGAGACCGCCGCCATGCTCGGCGCCAACTGCGCCGAGCTGTACGGGTTCGACCAGGTCGCGCTCCGGCCGCTCGCCGACCGCATCGGCCCATCGCCTGCCGACCTCGGCCAGACCGGCGACGACCTTTCCAAGTGGGACGACTCGAGAGCTGCCGGGCGACCTTGGCTCAGCGGCGCCGAGGCGACCCCGATCCCGATGGGGACCTGACATGGGTGATCCGCAGTTCGACCCGTTCGAGCCGGGCTTCGATGCCTGGCCCTACGACCAGTACCGGCGGCTCCGGGAGGCCGGGACCGTGCAGTGGTCGGAGTTGCTGTGCGGCTGGCTGCTCACCGGCTACGACGACGTCACCCGGATCTTGCGCGACAAGACCGTCAGCAGCGACCTCAACAAGGCCAAGCCGTCAGCCGTCGTCGACCTGCTCCGCTCCCGGGGCGGCGACGAACCGAGCGAGCCCACGTCGCTGGTCCTCACCGACGAGCCGGCGCACGGCCGGCTCCGCAAGGCGTTGGCCGCACCGTTCACCGCCCGCTCGATCGAGCGGCTGCGCCGGTCGATCGCGGCGCGGGTCGACGACCACCTCGACCGCTTGGTCGCCCTCGACCGCTTCGAGCTGATCGACGACTTCGCCTACCCGCTTCCGGTCGAGGTCTTCTGCGAGATGCTCGGCATCCCGGCCGAGGCGGGTGCCCAGTTCCGGCGCTGGACCGCGGCGGTCGCTCGCAGCCTCGATCTGGTGATCAGCGAGGAGGACTACGACGCCTGCATGGCCGAGCTCGACGAGATGGAGGCGTACCTCACCACGCTCGCCGATCAGCGGAGGGCCGAGCCCACTGACGACCTGCTGTCCGCGCTGGTCCACACCGACACGGGCGAGGGACCGCTCACCCCTGACGAGCTCGTCGCGCAGCTCATGACGCTGTACGTGGCGGGCCATGAACCGACCACCGCCTTGATCGGCAACGGCATGGCGGCGCTGTTCCAGCACCCCGACCAGCTCGCCCGCCTCCAGGCCGCCCCGTCGCTCGTCCCGGCCGCCGTGCAGGAGTTCCTGCGCTACGACGGGCCCAACCAGTTCGTGCGCCGGATCGCCATCGAGCCGCTGGCATGGGGCGAGCACACCATCGATGCCGGCGACGTGATCTACGTCGGGGTCGGCGCCGCCAACCACGACCCGGCCCAGTGGGGCGCCGACGCCGACGCGCTGCGCATCGACCGGCCCGACGCGGCGCAACACGTGCAGTTCGGCGGCGGCATCCACCACTGTCTCGGCCACCACTTGGCCCGCGCCCAGGCCGAGGTCGCGCTGACCGCCTTGCTCACCCGGCTGCCCGACCTCCGGCCGGACGGCGACGTCACCTGGTCCGGCCGCATGACGCTGCGCAGCGTGGCCCACGTCCCCCTCGCCTTCGGCCCCTGACCGAGGCGCCACCCCCCTTGCCATCCGGCGCGGCCTCCGGGGCCGACCTGCCCTCCCTTGCCCCAACGGGGCGGGGACCCGGCCGACCCGGCCTGATTTCACTCGAGCCCCCCCTTCCTCCCCCCAACGGGGCGGGGACCCGGCCGACCCGGCGCGGCGGGAAGGCGGTCGCGCCGGGTGAACCCGGCGCGCGAGCGGGCGAACCCGGGACGCGAGTTGTGGATGACGGGTCCGTGGTTGCACTCTGGTGCACGTGGCTCAGCCCCGATACGACACGGTCGAACCCGACACGCTCGGAGACCCGACCGGCGCCGCTGGTCCCCGCGGCTGCCCGGTGCACCACGCGCTGCAGGTGACCGAACCCCTTCCCACTGCCGGCTGCCCGGTCGCGCACCACGGCGCAACCAGCCACGGCGCCCCGGTCGCTCAGCACGGGACCACCACCGACGGCGCAACCAGCCACGGCGCCGCGGCGGCCACCACCACCGGGCCGTGCATCGACGACACCATGCGCAAGCTGCTGCGCATCAAGCCGACCACCCCGAACGACGACGCGGGTGCGCACCGCATCTTCGAGGTGTCGATCCTGATCTCCGCGGCTCGCTGCCTGCTGACCTACGTCTTCTTCCCGATCGTGGCCCCCGCGGCCGGTGCCGCCACGGGGATCGGCCCCGCCATCGGCCTCCCGGTCGGGATCATCGCGCTGGTCTTCGACGTGCTCGGCATCCGGCGCTTTTGGGCTGCCAACCACAAGTGGCGCAAGGAGATCACGCTCCTGTACCTGGTCGTGATCGCGTTCGTGTCGGTCCTGCTGGTCCGCGACATCGTCCACCTGCTCACCTGAACAGGTCGGCCGAGCAGCGCGCCTACGGCGGAGGGAGGCGGACCGGTCACCCGATCCGCCCGCTCATCGCCGGGTCAACCCTGCGGCTGGTTGGTGCTGATCATCCATGGGACGCCGAAGCGGTCCTTGGTGACGCCGAAGCCCGGCGAGAAGAACGTCTGCCCGAACGGCACTTCCACGTCGCCACCCTCGGCCAAGGCGTCGAACACGCGGTTGGCATCGGCGACCTCGTCTGTCGTGTAGCTGACGTACATCCACTGCACGGGTCCGAAGTTCTCGGCGCCGGTGTCCGACGCCATCAGGAAGTCGTCGCCGACCTCGAGCGCGGCGTGGATGATCAGATCGCGGAACTCGGCGGGCGGAGCATCCGCGCCAGGCGGCACGTCATTGCCGGTCAGCAGCACCAGGTTGCCGCCAAAGATCTCGTGGTAGCGGGTGAACGCCTCGCGGGCGTTGTCGCGGAAGTTGAGGTAGGGCTGGAATGCCATCAGTGGCTCCTCGGGATGGGGATGGACCGTCGCACGTTCCGACGCCGCCCCTCACCGGAACTCATCGCGCCCGAACAAGACCGCTGCCGGCCTGGCCCATCCAGCGCGCCCTCAACACGGCCACGACCGTCGCGCTCGACCCGTCGCGCCCCGAACAAGACCGCTGCCGGCCTGATCCACCCAGCGCGCCCTCAACACGGCCACGACCGTCGCGCTCGACCCGTCAGGCGACGATCTCGCTCGTCTGCATGACGGGGGCGATGGTCGTGTAGTTGGCGACGTCGGCCATGACATCGGCCGTCCCGGGCGCGCTCATCGCCGACTGGATGGCCTCGACTGAGTCGAACTCGAAGTGGACCGCCGCTTCGTAAGGCCCGTCGAGCCCCTTGTCGATGGCGGCCGACGGCAAGCCCCACGTCTTGCAGGCCAGCGGGACGTGGTTGTTCTTGTAGTAGTCGTGGTCGAACTTCGCGCCCTCGGTCTTCGGGTAGAACACGCTGAGTCGGATCATCGGAGCACCTCTCGGTTCGTCGTGGTTCGTCTCGTCGGCTGCGGGGCCCGCCACCGGAGTGGACGGCGACCGTACCGGCAGGACGCTAACCGCCTGCCGCGACTGCAAGGATGCGCCCGTGAACACCAGCCGGCTCGAGGCGTTCAGCGACGGCGTCCTCGCCATCATCATCACGATCATGGTCCTCGAGCTGAAAGTGCCCGAGGGCCACACCTTCACCGCCTTACGTCACGCCGCCGGCACCGGGATCCTCACGTACCTGCTGAGCTTCGTGTACATCGGGATCTACTGGAACAACCACCACCACATGTTCCAACTCACCGAGCGGGTCACCGGTGCGGCCATGTGGGCGAACCTCAACCTCCTGTTTTGGTTGTCGCTGTATCCGTTCACCACCGGGTGGATGGACGAGAGCAAGTTCGCCGGCACGCCCGTGGTCGTCTACGGCGTGAACCTCCTCGCCGCCGCGGTGGCGTGGAAGATCCTCCAGACCGCCATCGTGCGGGGCCAGCCCGCCAACGCGCGCTTGGCCGAGGCGCTCGGGCGCGACGTGAAGGGCCTGCTGTCGCCGGTGTTGTACGTGGCCGGGATCGTGGCCGGCGCCTTCAGCGGCCCCGACGCCCGCGCCGTCACGTGGATCGCGATGGCGTTCTACGTCGCCGTCGCGGTGATGTGGCTGGTGCCCGACCGTCGCTTCGAGCGCGCCGTCACCGCGACCAACGCCCCCCACACCACCCCCTGACCCCCAGCCGCACCGCCCACCGCTCCGGCCGCGCGGCCAACCGCCAAGATCTTCCGATTCGCGCAATTTTGGCGGCATAGCAGCCACTTCTGCACGAATCGCCGGATTGTGGTCGCCAGCGGCGGGTCCGGCGGCAGTACGGTCGGCGCGTGATCGAGCGGCGACCGTTTGGCCGGACCGGCCACGACAGCACGAGGCTCATCTTCGGGGCCGCCGCCCTGAGCAGGATGCGCCAGGACAAGGCCGACGAAGTGCTCGCCACCGTACGTGCGAGCGGCATCAACCACCTCGACACGGCCGCGTCGTACGGCGACGCCGAGCTGCGCCTCGCTCCGCTGCTCTCGGAGCACCGCGCCGACTTCTTCTTGGCCACCAAGACGGGCGAACGGACCGGCGACGGGGCCCGGGCCGAGCTCGAGCGCTCGCTCACCCGGCTCGGCGTCGACCACGTCGACCTGGTCCAACTGCACAACCTGGTCGAGCCCGACGAGTTCGACGTCGCACACGGGCCGGGTGGCGCGGTCGAGGCGCTGGCGAGGGCCCGAGACGAAGGACTGGTCGGCGCGGTCGGGGTGACCGGTCACGGCCTGCGCATCGTCGATCGGCACCTGGCGAGCTTGGAGCTCTTCGACTTTGCCTCGGTGCTGTTCCCCTACAGCTACGTGCTGCTCCGCGACGCCGGCTACCGAGCCTCGGTCGAGCAGTTGCTGGGCGTGTGCGCCGACCGTGGCGTGGCGGTGCAGACGATCAAATCCGTGGCTCGTCGCCGTTGGGCGGCCGATGCCAGCTCGCCTCGGTACTCCTGGTACGAACCGCTTCCGGTCGGCGCTGCGCTCACCCGGGCGGTGGCGTGGGTGTTGTCGAACCCGCAGGTGTTCCTGAACACCTCGAGCGACGCGACGTTGCTCGAGGCCACCATCGCCGCTGCGCAGGGGCAGCCGACCGCGCCATCCACCGCCGAGCTCCATGCCGACGTGGCGGCCGAGGACATGTCACCCCTGTTCGACGGCGACGCGCGCGAGCGCATCTGACCCCCCGCCGACGACCCCGACCCACGACCCACGGCCGGCGACCAGCGACCAGCGACCAGCGACCAGCGACCAGCGAGACGGCGGTCAGCGGGGAGTGAACGCCATGCGGAGGGAGCGGACGGCGCCGGCGAAGATGTTCGGCTCGATGTCGGGGCCTTCGAGCACGCGCAAGTCGGCGAGCCGGCTCGTGAGCTCGGCCAGCAGGAGTCGCAGCTCGAGCCGGGCGAGCGAGGAGCCGAGACAGAAGTGGGTGCCGAACCCGAACGACACGTGCGGGTTCGGGCTGCGGGTGATGTCGAAGCGATACGGGTCGTCGAAGATCCGCTCGTCGCGGTTGGCCGACGGGTACAGGAGGATCACCCGGTCGCCCGCCGCCACTGCCACATCCCCGATGTGTCCGTCACGGGTGGCGGTGCGGAAGAAGTTGTTGAGCGGCGTCACCCAGCGGATCAGCTCCTCGACGGCACCGGCCACCAGCGACGGGTCCGCGGCGATCGCTTCCCACTGATCAGGGTGGCGCGCCAGTTCCGCGAGGCCCCGCGCGATCACCGTGCGGGTGGTCTCGGAGCCGCCGGAGATGAACAGGCCCGTCTCTTGCACGATCACGTCGTCGCGCATGGGACAGCCGTCGAGCTCGGCGTGGGCCCAGACCGACGCGAGGTCGTCGGCCGGCTCGGCACGGCGCGCCTCCACGATGGGTCCGATGCGGGGCGCGAACTCCATGATCGCCGCCATGAAGTCCTGCATCACCGCGGGGTCGGCCATGATCTGGTCGATGCGCATCAAGCGCTCCGACCAGGTGCGCAGCGCGGGTGCATCGGCCTCGTCGAACCCGATCAGGTGCGCGGTGAGCCGGGCGGGCAGCACGGCGGCCAGCTGGTCGACCACCTCGAGCTCGCCCGCACCGATGAACGAGTCGACCAACTCGGTGATCGTGGCCCGCAAATGGGGCTCGAGTCGTTGCACCGACTTGGGCGTGAAGCGCCGCGAGACCAGGCTGCGCTGCGCGGCGTGGTCGGGGTCGTCGAGAGCGATCATGTCCTGCTCTCGGTACGCGTCGGTCGACGCCAGCGCGCGATAACCGCCTCCGCTGCAGAACAGGTCGTCTTGGCGTTCGACGCTGATGACCTCGTCGTGGCCGAGCACCGCCCACAAGCCATTGGCCTCGTCGCGCCATACGGGCCCCTCGGCGCGGAGCTCCCGCAACGTGTCGTGCATCTTGTCGAGGTCGGCGTAGAACGCCGGGTCGAGCAAATCAGGCGTGGTCATCGGTCTCCTCTTGCCAACTCGCCGTCAGCCCTCGCCACCGGCCGCGGGTGTCGTGCGCTCGGCCACGATGGCCTTGCCGACCCCTTCGGCGACCAGGTCGACGTCGAACACCGTGTGCGCGCAGATCATGTGGATGTCGCGGTGCAACCGCTGGAGCTCGTTGTCGAGGTAGTGGACTGACGCGCCGCTCGACTGCATGATCTCGCGCACCACCTCGCGGCAACGCCGGACGACGTGCGCGATCGCCAAGCGCAGCTCGAGTTGCGCGAGCAGGTCGAGGTCGATGGTGCCGTCGACGTGGTCCTGCATGCGGGCGACGATGCCGCTCATGAGCAGCTCGATGGCGTCGACCTCCACGCGGAGGTTGGCGAGCCGCACTTGGGTCGGCACGCGGTGGCTCTGTGTGCGCTTGGTGCCGAACATGACCCGGTCGAACAGCCGGGACTCGAACAGCACCAGCGCCCGCTTGGCCGCGCCCACCGCAGGCATGGCGGCGGTGAGCGACAGGAACGGGGCCACCGGGATGCGGTGCAGGTACGGGTCGCCGGGCCGGGCAGTGAGATGCGGCGGCGGGAACAGCGAAACCCGTCGCTCGGGCACGAGCACGTGGTCGGCATGGATGTCGCGGCTTCCGGTGGCGGCCATGCCGTCGACGTGCCAGGTGTCCTTCACCTCGACATCGCCGACCCGGGCGAGGAAGTTGCGAGCGACGTCGTCGTCGCCGATCTTCCCGCTGAGCAGCACCCAGTCGGCGTGGCAGATGCCGGTGCCGAACGTCCAGTGCCCCGACAGCGAGTACGTACCGTCGCCGTTGTCAATGGCACGACCCGTCGGGTTGACGCTGCCGGGCGCGAGCACAAACGGCTGCCCCCCGAAGACCTCGTCCTGCAACTCGTCGGCGAACATGGTGAGCAGCCAGTTGTGCTCCATGTAGAAGGTGGTGATCCACCCCATCGACGGGTCGGCTTCGGCCACGGCGACGCCGATGTCGAGGTACGTGGCCAGGTCGATCTCGTAACCGCCGTAGCGGGCGGGGACGAACGAGCGGAACACGCCCGTGGCCTTCAGGGCCTCGATCACCTCGTCGAGCGGCCGTCGTTGCGCCTCGGCCTCGAAGGAGGTGGCGGCGATGGTGGGCACGACGGCGCGCACGCGCTCGACGAGCCCTTCAGCCGGTGGCCCGCCGTGGTCGACCCCGCCCTCGGCAGCCATGGTCAGGACTTCTGCTCGAGGAACTCGACGACGTTGCCTTCGGGATCTTCGACCATGGCGATGCGGATACCGGGCATCAGTTGCAGCGGCGGCAGGGGGATCGGCGCACCGGCGGCTTCGCACCGGGCAACTGCCGCGTCGATGTCATCGACGCCCATCGTCCAGTACCGCAGGCCAGTGCCTCCGGCCGACCCGCCAGGCGGGTTGGCGGCTTCGGGGGTCGACGCGTGGGTCACCAACTTGACCACGCACTCGCCGACGGCGAGCTGCCACATGTGCGACCCGCCGGGGATGTCGAAGTCGAACAGCTGCTGCAGCCCGAGCGCCTCGGAGTAGAAGGGCAGGCAGGCGTCGATGTCGCGCACGACGATCCCGATGTCGATGTGGGTGCCCATGGTTCAGGTGTCCTTCCCGTTGGTTGGCGCCGCGCCGGGGCGCGGTCCGATGAACTTGTCGACTTGGCCGGTGTCGAAGTACTCGTACGCCCGGCTGATCATCCCGTTGCGCACGTAAGCCACGAAGCAGACCTCCATATGGCCTTCGAAGCCGTCGGCGCGGGTGACGTAGATGGTGTGCTGCTGCACGAAGCCGCCCTCGAACACCCGCACCCGGCGATCACGAAAGCGCGTCTTCGGGTTGGTGGCCATGCCCTGCTTCAGCATGGCGAGGTTGTCGGCACGGCTCTGGTACAGGCAGTCGTGGGAGTGCCAGATCATGGCCTCGGGCGCGTAGCAGGACTGCAGCGTGTCATAGTCACGCTGCTCGAGGGCGTCGAAGAACCGGTCGCACAAGGCGAGGGTCTCGGAGTCCTTCCTCATCGGGCTCGCCTCATGTGGGTCCTCTCGCGTCGGGCCGTGGCCCGCCCATCCAAGCCGCGAACTTCGACGTGTCCATGTACTCGTCGATGCGGGTGATCTTGCCGTCGTGCACTCGACCGACGATGCAGATCCACAGCGCGCCGACATGCCCGGTGTGCATCACGCCGCGCAGCGTGTACTGGATCACGAAGCCGTCGGCGAAGGCGTTGACGATGCGGTCGTCGTACGTGCGGCGGCGCTGGCCGGCGTAGCTGTCGGCGTACTTGGCGAGGTTCTCGGCCTTGGTGGTCTCCCGGCCGAACACGTTGTGCCAGATCACGCAGTCATCGCTCATGATCTCGTCGAGCACGTCGACTCGACCGTCCTGGTACGCGTCGAAGAACCGGTGGCACAGCTCCCGTACGTCGTCCTCGTCCGTCACGCCGGCGGCTCGGTGGCTCATGACGGCGACCCTTCGCGCGGCGCACGTGGGCGCGTGTAGTGGGTCGAGTCGAGGTACTCCCACAACCTCGTGATCAGCCCGTCGTGGACTTCGGCCACGAGGCAGGCGGTGAGCGGCACCTTCGCGCCGTCGTGCGCCACGACCTCGCACGTGTACTGGGCCATGAACCCGTCGTCGAAGGTGTGGATCTGGCGGTCGTCGTAGTTGCGGCGACGGTGGAGCGCTTTGCCCTTGTCGATCGCCGCGAGGCTGTCGGCCCGGCTGATCACCTGGTTGGTGACGTTGAACCACATCGTCATGTCCGGCGCGTACAGCGCGTCGATCGCGGCCACGTTGCCTTCCTCGAGCGCGTCGAACAGGGCGTGGCACACGCGTCGGTGGACCCGGTCGGTGGGGACGGTGGTTGGTGGCATGACGGCTGGCCGATCACCCGCGCGAGGTCGACTGGGCGGACAGTTGGTGCTCGGTGCGAGCCAGCGCATCGAGCACCGAGTCGCGCCCTTGCGCGATGTGCTCGGCCATCAGCCCGGCCGCGCGGGCGGCGTCGCGTCGACACATGGCCTCGGCGATGAGGTGGTGGAAGGTGTCGGACCGGGCGACCTCGGCGGGACCGAAGTTGGAAAAGGCCTGGAACACCAGCGGGATGTCGACCGTGCGGGCGAGCATCGTGGCGAGCCGATCATGGCGGGCGGCGGTGAGGATCACGTCGTGGAAGCCGCGGTTGGCCTCGTGCATGCGGCGGATGCCCGCCAGCGTCTCCGCGTCGCCCTTCGCGACGGCCTCGCTGAAGCGGTCGGCCGCGGCGACGAGCTCGCCGAGCTCGCCTTCGGTGGCCCGCTCGGTGGCGACTTCGACCGCGTAGGACTCGAGCCGGATCCGCAACCCGTAGAGGTCGACGACTTCGGTCTCGGAGATCGGCCGGACCATCGCGCCGCGGTTGCGCACACTGACCACGAGTCCTTCGGCCTCGAGCATGCGCAAGGCCTCGCGCACCGGCGTGCGCGACAGACCGAGCTCGGCCGCGAGCCGCTGCTCGACCAGGCGGTGGCCCGGCGGGTAGCGGTTCTCGACGATCGCTTCGCGGACCTGTGCGTACGCGTGCGCCGCCCCGGCGTCACTCAACCCTCGGCCCCGGACTGGTCGTACGCGATCTGTCGACCGAGGTTCTCGGGTTGGTAGTCGTCGGGCGCGGCGATCTCGACGATTGGATCGGCGCGCTCGTCGTACTCCAACCGCAGCGCCACGGAGATCACCGCGTGCATCGTGTACATCATCGTGATGTACGTGAACTCGAGGATCTGCTCGTCGGTGAAGTGCTCGTGCAACACGTCGAACAGCGCGTCGTCGACGCGCCCGAAACCGTGGACCAGTGCGTCGGTGTAGGCCAGCAGGGCGCGCTCGGGCGCGTCGAACAGGTCGGAGGTCGACCACGCCTTGATGGCCGCGATCTTGTCCTCGGGGAAGCCGAGCGCCCGGCAGGACTTGCAGTGCTGGGAGAACACGAACTGGCTGCCGACCAGCCAGCCCGCGCGCGTCTGTCCGAGCTCCCGGTGGCGGGGCTTCATCTTGCGGTTGGGGCTGGCGTACAGCCCGAAGCCGCGGCAAGCGTGCTCGAGCACGTCGGGCGAGTTGGCGAACACGGTCCACCAGTCGCCCGGGGTGCCGGTTGCCGTACCCGGCTCCTTCACCGGGTCGCGGTCGCCGAACAGGCGCTGGTACATGGCGAGGACGATCGGCGCATCGGTGTCGTCGCGGGAGATCTGCTGAAGTCGAGGCATCGCCTGTTGTATACAAAGCCTGGCCCTTCTTGGCAAGGGCCTGTGCATTTGCCCGGGTTCTCTTGACCACTCCGCACAGATGGTGTGCAATGAGGGCGTCAGCGATGCTCCGGGGGGATCACATGGCCGCTGCCGAGCAGCACACCAACACCGAGTTCGAGTTGCGTGGGTTCAACCACTTGGCGCTCGTCTGCCGTGACATGGCCGAGACGGTCGAGTGGTATGAGGACAAGCTCGGGATGAAGCTCGTGAAGACCCTCGAGTTGCCGGGTGGCCACGGCCAGCACTTCTTCCTCGACATGGGCAACGGCCGCGACGGTGTGGCGTTCTTCTGGTTCCCGAACGCGCCCGAGGGCGAGCGTGGCGTGGTCTTGCAGGACCAGTTCGGTGTGACCGCGATCGGCTCCACCAACCACATCGCGTTCGACGTCCCACCCGAGAAGTTCGACGAGTACCGCGCCAAGCTCAAGGCCAAAGGCGTGCCGGTCACCCCGATCATCAACCACGCCAACTCCCTCGACGGCGGCCACAAGCCCGACTACGACGCGGCCACCGACGACGGCGACGTGTTCATCCGCTCGATGTACTTCACCGACCCCAACGGCGTGCGCCTCGAGTTCGCCTGCTGGACCAAGGTCCTCGACGACTCCGACGTACGCCACGCCCCCGCGACCGCCCGCACCGAAGCACTGGCCTGACAGCGGGGCGGCGGCCGGAGCCCGCCCCGACCGCGTCGGCAGACGGCGGCGCTCAGACCGCGACGTGGAGCGTGGCGACCATGCCCGACGTGACGTTGCCGGTGACCGTGGCGAGCTCCGTCGACCAGCCGTCGCCGAAGACCATGTCCTGGGAGATCGGGGTCTGCGGGTAGTTGCGGGCGCTGGCCTCATAACCGGAGGTGGCATAGACCGCCTCGCAGGCCGCAGTGGGCAGCGCGAGCTGCGACGTGCGGAGCTTGTGCCCTGCCTTCGTTGCGGAGGCGACGCTGTCGTAGACCTCGAAGTGGATGTGGGGATAGCGGCCCGAGTACGCGCCGGGGAAGACGGTCGCGAACGACACCTTCCCGTCCTTGTCGCTGGCCTGCACGCCGCGCAGGTAGTTCTCGTTCTGCGCCGAGCCGGTGTACAGGGAGTACTCACCGCCGGGCGTGCAGTGCCAGACATAGATCGCCGCGCCAGCTTTCGCGGCCCCGCCGTTCGCCAGGTCGATCAGCCGGAACTCGACCGTGAGCGGCACCCCCGTGACCGAGCCGGACGCGTCGCCGAAGCTGCGGCGGATGTCGCGGCGGACGATGCCCGACTGGGTGAGCGCGTTCGGGCCGTTCGACCCGTCGCCGGGGTACGGGCCGGCGGTCTCCTCGGCGACCTCGGTCGAGGTCGACCCACCGGTGGCACCTTGGTCCTCGTCGACCGACCCTCCCGACGATCCGGATCCCGTGCCCCCGCTGGGGCCGCCGTTGGGAGCACCCGGGGGTGCGGCGGGGTCGCCACTACGTCTGGTGGTCGATGTGGTGGTGGCGTCCGAGGACTTCTGCGACGACCCACACGCGGCCAGGCCAGCGGTAGCCAACCCGGCGGCCAGCAGGCTGAGCGCTCGCCGCCGGCCGACGAAGCGCGGCAGGTCGCGGGCCAGCCCACCGAAGTCGTCGCCCGCGTCACCGGCGTCGTGGGCGTGGCCGGGGTCGTAGGCCCCACCCACGAGGTGGGCGTCGTCGGAGTCGTGGCTCGACCGCGCCGCCGCGCGCGCTCGTGGCGGCCGACCCGCCCCAAACGCACACGGCTCGGGGGATGGCGGCGTGTCGGGATCGGCGATGTCGAGGTCGGTCGGGTTGCGGTGGTGGGGCACGGGTCCTCCTGGGTCGCCAACAGCGTCGCGGCTGAACCTGGGCGTTCGCTGGACGCCAGCGGACAGACCGCGGGGTGCCGGCGTGGCGGGCGGGGTGGTCTGCGAGACGCCACGGCGCGACGCCAACACCGCCGGCGACGCCCGCGTACCGGCCCGCGACGGTGGAGACGGCAACCCGGCGCGGCACGATGGTGGCGGTCCCGCTGGCCCGAGGAGGACACGATGGAACCATCTGGCTACGTGGAACGGCCCGACTACCGCGTCGACCTGCTGGTCCGGCGCAACGAGGTCACGGCCTGGCTCGGCGACACGTTGCTGGCCCGCACCACCTCGCCGCTGCTCGTCGACGAGCAGGACCACGGCCTGGTGGTCTACTTCCCGCGCGACGACGTGGAGGTGGCACTCACACTGGATCCCGACACCACGTCACGCTGCCCGTACAAGGGCCAGGCCTCGTACTGGCGCTTCGCCGGCGACGGCGACGCGCCGGTGTGTTGGAGCTACGACGAGCCGTACCCGCAAGTGCGACAGATCGCCGGGCACGTGGCCTTCTACCAGGACCGGGTCCGCGTGCAGTTGGGTGTGGCCACGCCGGCAGTGGTCGGTTACCCGCGCTGACCGCGGCGCCGCGGCGCCGACTTCAGGCCGCGACCGCCCGACGGTGAGCCGGCGCCCACCAGCGGCCGCAGTGCACGCACAGCCCCGGGTCGACCGATGACCACTCGTGGCCCCGCCGGGCGCAGTCGTCGGCGCAGTCGGCCATCACCCGGTCGCAGTCGTCGTCGGCGGCGCAGTGCCCCGGCAGGAACTCGGCGTCGGGCGATCCGAGCCGCTCGATCTCCATGCCCACGATGCTACGAACGTCCTGTGACCGTGACGCGGACCCGTGCGCGCTCGTGCAACCGGCGTCGGCGTTTTCGTTATGGCGACGATATGCACCGGTTCGTAGCCTCGCCCGGGTGCGCGTGCTGGTGGTCGAGGACGAACCGTTCCTTGCCGAGGCCGTCCGTGACGGGCTGCGACTCGAGGCGATCGCAGCTGACATCGCCCTCGACGGCGACGCGGCGCTCGAGCTGCTGCGCGTCAACGCGTACGACATCGCAGTGCTCGACCGCGACATCCCGGGCCCGTCCGGCGACGAGATCGCGGCTCACATCGTGGCATCCGGCAGCGGACTCCCGATCCTCATGCTGACGGCCGCCGACCGGCTCGACGACAAGGCATCGGGCTTCGAGCTCGGCGCCGACGACTACCTCACCAAGCCGTTCGAGCTCAGGGAGCTGGTGCTGCGTCTCCGGGCACTCGACCGTCGCCGTGCACACAACCGGCCACCGGTGCAGGAGATCGCGGGGCTCCGCCTGGACCCGTTCCGCCGCGAGGTCTACCGCGACGGGCGCTACGTCGCCCTCACCCGCAAACAGTTCGCGGTGCTCGAAGTGCTGGTCGCCGCAGAGGGCGGGGTGGTCAGCTCCGAGGAGCTGTTGGAACGGGCCTGGGACGAGCACGCCGACCCGTTCACGAACGCGGTGCGCATCACGGTCTCGGCGCTGCGCAAGCGGCTCGGCGAGCCGTGGTTCATCGCCACCGTGGCCGGCGTCGGCTACCGCATCGACACGGGCCAGCCACAGGAACGACACCGCCGTGGATAGGGAGCCGGGCATGAGCGTCCGCATGAAGCTCACGCTCAGCTACGCGGGGTTCCTGATGCTGGCAGGCGCCGTGCTGCTGGTGGCCGTGTGGCTGTTCCTGCTGCGCTACGTGCCCGATCAGGCGATGCTCGTGACGCCCGGCCTCGAGCTCCCCGGCGTCTTCCCGGTGCGCTCGCGCCTGCTGCGCGAGTTCGCGCCGCGGGCCGCGGCGGTCATGGGTGGCCTGCTCGTGTTCGGCTTGGCCGGCGGGTGGATTCTGGCGGGCCGCATGCTCGCCCCGCTCTCGCGCATCACGGCTGCCACCCGTTTGGCGGCCAAGGGATCGCTCGCCCATCGCATCGAGCTCGAGGGGCACGACGACGAGTTCCGAGAGCTGGCCGACTCGTTCGACGTCATGCTCGAGCGGCTCGAGGCGCACGTGGCGGAGCAGCAGCGGTTCGCCGCCAACGCATCGCACGAGCTGCGCACCCCGCTCGCGATCACGCAGACCTTGCTCGACGTGGCACGCAACGACCCCGACCGCCCGAGCAACGAGCTCGACGAGCGCCTGCGGAGCGTCAATGCCCGGGCGATCGACCTCATGGAAGCGATGCTGCTGCTCAGTCGCACCGAGCAAGGATCGTTCGTGCGCGAACCCGTCGACCTCTCTCTCGTCGCCGACGAAGCCGCGGAGACCATCGCCCCACTCGCGACCGACCACGGCGTGACCATCGAGACCAGCGGCGACCTCTCGTACACGATGGGCTCGCACCCGCTGCTGTTGCAGCTCGCCACCAACCTGGTGCACAACGCGATCGTCCACAACGTGCCCGAGCACGGATCCGTGTGGGTGGCCACCTCGGCAGGCCCCGACTCGGTGGTGCTGTCGGTCGAGAACACCGGTGCCGTGCTGTCGCCGCAGCTGGTGTCGACCTTGACCGAGCCGTTCCAGCGCGGCAGCGGCCGCATGCGAAGCGACCACGTCGGCGCCGGCCTCGGGCTGGCCATCGTCGACAGCATCGCCCGCGCCCACGACGGCACCCTCACGCTCACGCCGCGCGCAGACGGCGGCCTGCACGTGGCGGTGCGACTGCCGCTCGCACCGCCGAAGCAGGTGGAGCGCCATCGCCAACCCCCGCGGACGTCTACGTGATCGGGAAGTCGTAGTACGTGGCCGGATGTGGCTCGCGCTCGAGCGTGTAGTGCCACCACTCGCACTCGTACGCGCTGAACCCGCTGGCCGCCATGATCGTCCGCAAGTGCCGGCGGTTGCCGGCGGCTGCCGCCGACAGCCCCGCGGCCTCGTGGTGGGAGATCCGGTCCATCAAGTCGTGGTCGCCGCCCATCCCGACGAGGTCGCCAGTGGCCAGCTCGTACAACGTGAGGTCGACGGTGCTGCCCCGGCTGTGGCCCGACCGAGCGGCCACGTACCCCTGCTCGAACATGTCCGGACGTTCGATGTTGGGGTAGTGCCGCGACTTGGTCCGTCCATCCTCGGGCTCGGCCGCCCAGCGCAAGAACCGGTCGACGGCGCGCTGGGGGCGGTAGCCGTCCCAGACCAGCAAACCGAATCCGAGCGTCGCCGCCCGATCCCGTGCCCTCTCGAGGCCGGCGCACAATGCGGTGGTGCCCACGATCCGGTTCACGAGGTACCCGTCGACCGGCCGGCCGGTGAAGTTGTCCCATGTGGCGTACTTGGCGTCCCAGCGGATCCCCGGCACCCATTCGTCGACGAAGACGAAGTCGTCGATCACCGCAGCGCTCCGACCCGCCGCCCGACCAGGGCCAAGGACACCACCCGGTCGAGCACCTCGCCGAGCGGGATGCCAGCGGCCGCCATCATCCGCGGATAGCGGCTGTAGGAGGTCAGGCCCGGCATCGTGTTGACCTCGTTCAGCACGACCGATCCGTCGTCCCGGAGGAACAGGTCGACGCGGGCCAGGCCTCGGCAACCGAGCGCGCGGTAGACCGCCTTGGCCGTGTCCTGCACGCGGGCACGCGAGGCAGCCGGGATGTCGGCGGGCACGATCGGCGTCGAGTTCTCCGACCCGGTCTCGGGGCTGTCCTCCTGGTGGATCCGGAAGAACCCGTGCGACAGCGCGATGTGGTCGACCTCGCCCACGACGAGGTCGCCGCCGTTGCCGAGGATCGCGCATCCCACTTCGCTGCCGACGACCGCTTGTTCGATCAAGACCTTGCCGTCGTACTGCCGGGCCACCTCGAGCGCCCCCATGAGCCCGTCGCTGTGCTCGACCTTGCTGACGCCAAACGACGACCCCGACCGGGCGGGCTTCACGAACACCGGGTAGGCAAGCTTGGTCGGGTCGACCTGCTCGCCCGGCCGGAGGCTGCGGAAGTCGGGCGTGGCGATCCCCGCGCTGCGCACCACCGTGTACGCGAGCGACTTGTCCATGCACAGCGCGGAGCTCTGCACGTCGCAACCGACGTAGGGGATGCCGGCGAGCTCGAACAAACCCTGCATCGCGCCGTCCTCGCCGAGCTTGCCGTGCAGCACCGGCAGCGCCACGTCGAGCGGGATCGTGTCGACGCGCTCACCGTCGAAGACCACCAGGCCGTGCGTGCCCCGGTCCGGCGAGACGACGGCCGGCCGGCACACGCCCTCCGCCCAGCTGGGGTCGGGGCCATCGCACAAGTTCCACCTGCCGTCCTTGGCGATGCCGACCCAGAACGGCTCATACCGCTCGGGATCGAGGTGCCGGGCGACTTCCTGCGCGGACTTCACCGAGATGGGGTGCTCCTCGGAGCAGCCACCGAACAAGACACCGATCCTCAAGCGAGCCATGCGGCATCTCCGATCCCGAAGTTCAAGCAGCTGACGATGCTGTGTTCGACCATGTCGCGAAGCGCGTGGTCGGTGCGGTACGCGGTGTGCGGGCTCACGACCACGTTCGGCATGGCTTGCAGCCGCGCCACCAGATCGCGCCCGCGCGGAACACCGCCGGCGTCACGGACCTGCCCGCCCCCTCCTGGACCGTCGACGTGAAACGCGCCCTGCTCGCCTTCGATCACATCGAGCGCGGCCCCTCCCAAGTGCCCACAGTCGAGGGCGTCGACGAGCGCCGCCGTGTCGACCAGGCCTCCACGACTGGTGTTGACAACGATCGCGCCCGGTTTCAGCTGGGCGATGCGGTCGCCGTCGAGGAGGTGCCGGGTCGACGGGTCGAGCGGAACGTGCAGGGTGACGACATCGCTCTGCGACAGCAGAGCCTCGAGCGCGACATACGTCGCGTCGGCGCCCGGAAGGGTGTCGTGCGCGAGGACCCGGCACCCGAAACCCCGCAGGCGGGCGATGACCGCCGAGCCGATGCGGCCGGTGCCGATCACACCCACCGTCAAGTCGCGCAGCTCCCGGCCCGGCCGGTCGCGGAGCGCGTAGTCGTGGAGGTCGGCCCGACGCAGCAGCGACTTGGCGTCGCGCAGCGCCATCAGCATCAACATGAGCGTGTAGTCCGCGACGCTGTCGGGTGAGTACGCGACGTTGCCCACCGTGATACCGATGCGCTCCGCGTACGCGACGTCGAGATGGTTCTGCCCGATGCTGCGCGTCGACAAGAACCCCACGCCGGCGCGCCGCAGCGCGAGGAGCGCCGCGTCGTCGATCGGCGACCTGTGGCTGACGCTGATGCAGCGGTTCCCGGCAGCCAGCTCGGCGTTGGCGACCGACGGTGGCTCCTCGGTGACCCTCACGGCGACCCCGAGGCGCGGCGCGAGCTCGCGAAACAGCGCGGCTTCGTCCTCCACGCATCCGTAGGCCGTGATGCCTTGCGCCGGGGTGATCGCGGTGGCCAGGGCCCCCATGGAGCGGACCCGACGGGCTGCCGCTCGAGCTGTCATGCGTCCGAGTCAACGAAACCGGCTGTTGCCGACGCGTACGCGGTTTTCGATATGTCACCGATACGTCGGAGTGCGGCTGCCCGCGCAGCGACGAAGACGGCCGCGCGTGTGTTCGGAGTGCAGGTGGCGCGAGGTACGATCGAGGCGGCGACGGCGCCTGCCGAGCCACCGACCGCGAGCCCGTGGAGGAGCCGTGGCCCGACGGCGTGGAACCACAACCTCCAACTTCGGGGTGGGAGCGCGCGAGAACCACGACGCCAGCGCGTTCTACGGCCGCTTCCGGCCGCCCGAGCTGTCGACCGAGACTGACGTGCCCCCGCCCGCTCCGGTCGCCAACCCCTTCGTGCACGGCGACTCGCGGTCGATGGATCAGGTCGCCGACGGCTCGGTGGCGCTCGTCGTGACGTCGCCCCCCTACTTCGCCGGCAAGCAGTACGAGGAAGAGCTCGACCGAGAGGGCGTGCCGAGCTCTTACCTCGAGTACCTCGGGCTGCTCACCGATGTGTTCGCCGAGTGCGCCCGCAAGCTCGAGCCCGGAGGCCGAATCGCGGTCAACGTGGCGAACCTCGGCCGACGCCCGTACCGGAGCCTGTCAGCCGACGTGATCCGCATTCTCGAGCACGACCTCGGCCTGCTGCTGCGAGGCGAGCTGGTGTGGCAAAAGGGCGAAGGCGCGAGCGGCTCGTGCGCGTGGGGGTCGTTCCGCAGCGCCGCCAACCCGGTGCTGCGCGACCTCACCGAGCGGGTGATCGTGGCGAGCAAGGGCCGGTTCGACCGTGCGCAGACGACCAAGGCTCGCGCCGCCAAGGGCCTCCCCCACCGCAGCACGTTGGGCGCCGACGACTTCATGGCGCTCACGCTCGACTTGTGGGAGATCCCGCCCGAGAGCGCCCGGCGGGTGGGCCACCCTGCGCCGTTCCCGGTCGAGCTGCCCGAGCAGCTCATCTCGCTGTACACGTTCGAGGACGACCTCGTGCTCGACCCGTTCATGGGCAGCGGATCGACGTTGGTGGCCGCTGCGATGCTCGGACGCCGGTACGTCGGCTACGACCTCGACCCGTCCTATGTCGCGCTCGCCGAACAACGAGTGGCCGATGCCCTGGCAGCCACCGCCCCGGGCCCGACGCGCGGCGGCGACCGGGTCGGCGACGGACAGGTCGACGGCGGACAGGTCGACGACAGCCAGGTCGACGACAGCCAGGTCGACGACAGGCAGGTCGACGACAGGCAGGTCGACGGCGGGCTGATCGACGGCGGGCTGTCGGCCCGCAAGCTCGCCGAGGCTGCCGTGACCGAAGCCGGCTTCACGATCGAGCGCACGAACCGACCGCTCGCGGGCACGGCGGTGGCCGTGTCGATCGTTGCCACCGACGCGCGCGGATCCAGTTGGTACTTCGACGTGGCCGGTCCCCACACCCGGCGCCGCGGCGGGCTGGCGCGCGCCGAGCAGGTCTGGCGCACGATCGGACGGGCCGCCGCGGTGCGTGGCCGCGACCCCGCCGCGCCACCGTTCGTCGTGTTGACCACCGAGCTCCCCCGCCGCCGCACCGACGGCGACACGGCGTTGCGCGCGGCGGGACCAGGCCTGTTGTTCGACGTGGTCGACCTGCGTAGCCACGACGCGCGCGCACGGCTGGCGGCGTACGCCG
Source organism: Acidimicrobiales bacterium (assembly GCA_035547835.1). Lineage (NCBI taxonomy): Bacteria > Bacillati > Actinomycetota > Acidimicrobiia > Acidimicrobiales > Acidimicrobiales bacterium. The sequence goes on along the minus strand of DASZTW010000015.1, from coordinate 17,500 downwards.
CCGCGCCGGGATCACCGGATCCGCTGGCCGGCTTCTGGACGACCGGCGACCTCGACGGGCGACACACCTGAAACAACCTCGTGCTGTGAGCACTTGGCCACCTGATACGTGGCCAGGTGCTCACAGCGGCATCGCGAGCTGCTCGCCACCGTCGAGGATCGGCGCCCGCCGGACCCCCCTACCGGCAGCGCTGCCACCGGCCAGCCGCGTCGGTAGGGTCGGGCGATGCCCGAGCTCGTACCACTGGACGCCGCGCACGCGCGGGCCGTGCTGGCCTTCGAGCTCGCCAACCGCGCGTACTTCGCCCGCGCGATCTCCGATCGGGGCGACCAGTACTTCGCGGACTTCCACCACGAGCTCGACGAGCGGTTGGCCGAGCAGGCCGCCGGCGGCGCGGCGTTCTACGTCCTCGTCGACGACGACGGTTCGGTGCTCGGACGCTTCAACCTGAACCGCATCCACGATGGAGTCGCCGAGTTGGGGTACCGGGTCGCGGAACGCGCCGCCGGCAAGGGCGTGGCGACCCGCACGGTCGTGCAGTTGGGCGACATCGCGACGGCTGAGCACGGGCTGCACCGGCTGCGCGCGGCGTGCTCCGACGCGAACGTCGCGTCGCGAAAGGTGCTGACCAACGCCGGCTTCACCGAAGTGGGCCGAGCGGACCCGTCCGACATCGGCGGCAAACAGGGCAGCTGGTTCGAGCGTGACCTACGCGCCGATCCGTGAGCACCCGGCGGTCTCCGGATCTTGGTGGTCGTGTGGCGCCCACGAGTTTCCGGAGATCCGACGGGCCCACCCGAACCTCGCGACAGGGCAACCTCGTTGCGACCCGGCATCAGCCGACCGACCGCCACATCGTCGCTGCGCGGCGTCAGGGCCAGCCGACCTCCCGGTCGTCGAGGGTCGGGTCGCGGTCGAAGATCGCCCGTTCGAGGACTGCGGCCCGCGGCGGGAGACGTTGGCCAGAAAGCACCCACTGCCGCCGCCACCTCTCGAGCGTCCGCAGCGCGTCCGCTCGCCGACCGTTTCTGTACTCGGCTTGCGCGAGCTGGCACCAGAGCCGTTCCCGTTCAGGGTGTTCGGCGACGAGTGCCCGAAGCCGCGCGACCAAGAAGTAGTCGACCTGTCCACCGAATGCCAGGAACGTGGCCCAAAGCCCATCCTCCGTAGTCGGGCAGCCTAGCCACCCTCAGTGGCGCGCTGCAGCACAAACTTCACTCAGTGTCACATTTCCGACAGCCTGGCGCGACCGAGCGCGCGCAGTCGGCCGGGGATCACCCCGTGGCCGGAGCGGCCGGGGCAGCGGGAGCCGGCGTGGCCGATGCGGTGTCGCCGTTGGCCTTGTCGAGGATGCCGTACGCGACGCGGCTGATCCAGATGTGCTCGGTGCCGATCGCGACCTTGGACCAGCCGTGCGCGGTGTGCTCGAGCCGGGTCCCTCGCGGCAGGCTGTACAGCAGTTGCTTGGGGACGCCGCGGGCCCACCGGGCCTGGCCGGCCTTGAACACCGCGATGCGCCGATCGGTGATCGCGATCAGACGAGGACCGTTGGCGACGACCGCCCAGAAGGTCAGGAATCGCCAGCGTGGGTTCACACCGGTCTGGCCGGTGACGGCGTACTGGAGCGTTTCACCGGGCTCGAGTGCGGGACGGATCTTGTCGAGATCGAGGGACATCGTTCCTCCTACTGGGTTGCGGTGCTGAGGGCTTGCATGAGGTCGCGCATGGCGGTGTCTTGTGCCGGGCCGGACTGAGCGCCGGCCTGGTCGATCTGGTGGAGCCCGGACAAGCTCGAGGCCTGCGACTCCTTTGTGTCGAGGCGCAAGACCGCCTGGGTGGCGGTCCTGTAGGCAGCGACTTGTTGGGCCACCTGCGGCGGGAACGCGATCTGGTCGAGGCGGCGCAGCAGCGTCTGCTCCAAGTCGCCTTGTTGGGAAGCGACGTCCTTGATCGCCGAGAGGTCGCCCTGCCGGTCGGCGTCCTGGTAACGGGTGGCCAGCGGGTTGTATGCAGCCGCCTCGGTGTCGACGGCTTCGCTCAGGCTGGCGTAAGCGAGTTGGGCGCGATCCACCGAGAGGGCATGCGCGCTCTGCGGGTGCCCCAGCGCGGTGTCGAGGACGTGGCTGGCGATGAGGCCGTCGGCGTCCGCGACACCCACCTGATCCGCCGCGACCAGCAGCCCGTCGAGGTTGGTGACCGTCTGCACCCGATCGAGGGCGGCGATCTCCTTGCCGTTGGCGGTGAGCACTTGGTTCACCTGGCCTTGCACCGCCGCAGGGAAGCGGACTTCCCGAACCAGGGCGTCCCAGGCGTAGAGGTTGTCGCGCCAGCTCGATGCCAGCGGCTTGGCGTTCGCGAGGATCTGGTCGCCGGCGGACACACCGACGCTCGGCTGGTGGGCGGCGGACTCGAACGCACTGAACTTCGTGCTGTCGAGTTGGTCCACGGTGTGCTGGTAGTCGCGATAGGCGGTCTCGAGCTCGGCAGGGCTCGCCTTCGCGATCGGCTTGGTGACCGGGGCGGCCGTCACTTTGGTGGTCGGCTTCGTCGCCGCATGCGACGAGCTCGAGCAGGCGGACGCCACCAGCGACGCGGCCGCGAGGCCCGCGACTGCGACGGCGAGTGAGTGGCGCCGACGCCGCTTGCTCGTCGGAACCCTCGATGTTTGGCTCATGGTGTACTCCGCTCGGAAGGGACCGTTGGTTGCCACATCGTCCGGTGCCGCACCCGGCCCGCGCATCCGGGGATCTACGGATTCTCGGTACGGTGCGCGGCCGAAAACGTCACGATCCTCGACATGGCGGCGCGGCCTTCGATGCGCACGAGCGCGGTCGTGGCTGGGTCCGCGCCCGCTTCGTCGGGCTCCTCCTGCACGACGATCACCGAGCCGTCGCCGCCGCAGAACACCTCGACTGCGCGGGCCGTGAAGGTGCCACCGCTGTCGTTGATGCGCCGCGCGAGGTGGGTGAGGATCTCGTGGCGGCCGTGCAGGGACATGCCGGGCGGCGGGCCGGTCGCGGCGATCCAGACGGCGTCGTCGTCGAGCAGCTGGCCCAGGCGGGCCAGGTCACGCAGCTCCAAGTACCGGTAGAACCGCAGGACCGAGGCCAACAGCGGGTGGGTCTCGTCCATCCGCGCCGGGAGGGCCACCGCTCAGCCCCACCGTCGCCGGCGCCGGCAAGATCCCTCCGCCGGGACCACTGCCGTCACAAGCAACATCGGGACTGCCCTCTCTGGCGCGGATGGACGTCCCGATCGTGCGCAGCCCACGGCACCCGCCGCACCAGGGAAACTACGCAAATCGCGTCGAACACCGATCGGAGGTGAGGGGGTGTCGCGCTCGGGGTCGGAGCTGGACCGTCTGACGGCACGAGAGCGCGCCGTGGTCGAAGCGGCCGCGTCGGGCCTGTCGTCGCGAGACATCGCGGCGGAGCTGTATGTCAGCCCCCGAACGGTCGAGAGCCACCTCGGCTCGGTGTACCGCAAGCTCGGGGTCAAGAGCCGTGCGGAGCTGCTCGCCTTCTTGGCCAGGTCGGGAGCGACGGCGGGGCACGCGCCGGCCGGCGAGGCGCGGCTGGCGCTGCCCGGAGGTCTGCACGAACCGGGCTCGTTCGTCGGGCGCGATGGCGAGCTGGCGAGGTTGGCACACGTGATCGCCGAGGCCGGCGACCACGGCCCCGTCACGGCGATCGTCGGCGGCGAAGCAGGCATCGGCAAGTCGGCGCTGATCGCCCGGGCGGCGCACCGGGCGTGGACCGACGGCGCGACCGTGCTCGCCGGACGATGCAGCCCGGACTTCGGCTCCCCGCTCCAGCCCGTGGCCGACGCCTTGCGGCCGCTGATCGCGCAGGTCGGGTTCGATGCCGGTGACATAGGACCGATCGCCGGCTCGCTGGCGGCCATCGTTCCGGATCTGGCCCACTGCCTGCCCGAACCGCTCGTGGCCGGGGAGCCGTCCGCAGGTCGACGCCTCCTGGTCGACGCCGTGTTCGCGACCTTGGCCCACGCCGCGCGCGGGGGCCCTGCCATCCTCGTCATCGAGGACCTGCACTGGGCCGACCACACGACCCTTGCCCTCCTCCGGGAGCTGATCACGGCTTCGCGGCCGCAGAACCTGGTGGTGATGGCCAGCTTCCGCGACACCGAGCTGACCCGGCGCCACCCTCTCCCCGGCCTGCTGGCCGACCTCTGGCGCGAGCCGCGCGCTTCACGCCTGGAGCTCGCCGGCTTGCCGTTGGCCGACGCGGTGTCCTTGGCCGAGCACGTGCGCGGCGCCGCGCGCGATCCCGAGGAGATCGGCCAGCTGCACGGCCGCACTCGCGGCAACCCGTTCTTCTTGTTGCAGATGCTGAGCCAGCCTGCCGGCGCTCGGCCTTCGCTACCGCCGGCGGTCACCGACGTCGTCTTGGCGCGCGTCGGCGGCGTCGACGAGCACGCCCTCGAAGTGCTCACCGCCGCCGCCGTGCTCGGCGATCGGTTCGACACGAGCACCCTCGCTGTTGCGCTGCAGGAGTTGCACGCGCCCCGCGCGGTCGTCGACGGCTTGGGCGTCACCCTCGAGCGCGCCACCCAGGCGCAGCTGCTCGACGAGTCGTCCACCGTCCTCGGCCGCTATCGGTTCAGCCACGACCTGGTGTGGGAGACGCTCGTCGGCGAGCTGGGCGTGAACCGTCGGGCGCAACAGCACTTGGCGGCCGCGGCTGCCATCGTTGCGGTCCGCGGCGACGGCGACGACCAGGTGCAAGCCCTCGCCGCCCATCTCGACGCTGCCGGTGACCTCGCGCCGGTCGGGCGGGCGGCGGAGCTCGCCTTGCGCGCGGCCCAGGCTGCGGCACACCGCCATGCCCCCGACGACGCGCTGGGCCACGTCGAGCGCGGGCTGGCCCGCCTCCCCGCCACGACGGAACACGACGAAGTGCGCTTCGGTCTGCTGCTGGTGCAAGCCGACGCGCATGCCACCCGCATGGATCTCACGGCCCATCGCAGCGCGGTGCTCGACGCGGTCGCGGTCGCTCGCCGGTTGCCGCGACGATCCGCGTTGGCCGAAGCGCTGGCACGCAACACCGTCTTGCCGCCGATGGGCATCATCGACCGCGAGCTGCTCGACGCGAAGTACGAAGCGATCGAGGCGCTCGCGCCCGGTCCGGATCCACGTCGCGTCGACCTGCTCGTGAGCGCGTCCTACCAACGGGCGATCGGGGGCGACGGCTGGGCCGCCGCGCACGACGCGCACCTGGCGGTCGACGAAGCGCGGGCGCTGGGTGAGTCGAAGCCGCTGGCTGCTGCGCTGTACGGAGTGGCGGCCGCGGCGCTCGGCCAACCCGACTTGGCGGCGCAGGCAGCTGTGGTGGACGAGCTCACGGCGCACGGACTCGACCGCACGGATCTGCCGTTCGAGTACGACCCGCGTCGCTTCCGGGCGCTGGTGCGCCTGGCCACCGGCGACCGGCCGGGGTTCGAGGCCGACGCGGACGGTCTCGGTCGTTTCGGTGAGAGCCTCGACTCGACGTTCCTGCGCAGCTTGGCGGCGGAGTGGCGCACTCTCACAGCGCTGCTCGATGCCCGACTCGACGACGCGGAAGCGCTGGCGACCGAAGTGCTCGCCGTCGCCGGCGACGACCCCAACTTCCTGCTCGGCTTCTTGGTGCACCTGGCCGCGATCCGAGCAGAGCAGGACCGGGCCGCCGAGGTGCTCCCGATGGTGCACGACGCGCTCGGCGACCACCCCGACCTCGCCGTGCTGCGGGTGCTCGGCGGGTGGCTGTACGCCGCTGCCGGCGACCACGACGCGGCGCTCGGCCTCGCCGGCGACGTGCTCGACCACGATCTGGCGGCGGTACCGGGCGACTGGCTGCGCCCGGCCACGTTGGCGTGGCTCACGCCTATCGCGCTCGCGGCCGGGCCGGCGGCCGCGGCAGACCTCGCCCGCCACTTGGAGCCGTACCGGGGTCAGCTGCTGATCGTCGGGGCGGGGACCATCGTCGTGGGTGCCGCAGACCGGTTCCGCGGATCGCTCCTCGGCGCAACCGGCGCCGTCGACGCGGCCGTGGCGGCCTTGACCGCCGCTGCGGCGCTGAGCGAGCGCGTGCAGGCTCCGGCCCTCACCGCCCATACGCAGCTCGACCACGCGGAGCTCGTGCTCGGTGGCGACGATCCGTCCGCCGGCCACCAAGCGACGGAGATGATCGATCACGCCGACGCCACCGGCCGGCGCCACCGTCTGGCGTGGGTGCGCCAGCGCGCCCGTGAGCTGCGCCAGCAGCTCTGAGGACGGCGGCCTGTCACGGCGCGCCCGCGCCACCACCTTGGCCGCTGGCACGATCGGGCGGCGTGATCGGCGCGCCACGGAAGCACGACACGGAGTAGGGGAAGTCGGCGGTCATCACGTAGTGGTACGTGCGCACGGTCTTGCCGTCGAGCTGCACGTCGCTGGTGATGCCGTGGCACTCGTCGAGGTCGTCGGTCGTGAGCACGTCGCCTTTGCGCACCTGGGGGCCGGTGATCGGGAAGCCGTCGAGCGCGAAGCCGATCACGTCGCCGACGCCGACGTCGGTGATGCACGTCGACAGCGAGTGGTAGTGGTACACGCCTTCCATCTGCGGGTGCCCGTCGCAGGAGTCCTGCACCTCCCAGGCCCCGGCGTCGCGCCCACCGGCGTCGAACCCGTCGAACAGCAGGACCCCGGTCAGCATCACGCCCGCTTCCCCGCTCATGCACTGCGGGTCGCCGTACGTGGGTGATGCGGGCAGCGAGAACGTGAACGTGTGACCGGAGATCGAGTTGGGGTTGTGGTCGTACGCGTATGCGGGATCGATCGAGGCGATCGGGAACGTGCCGGTCGGGTGCTTGGGCAGGTCGTTGGTGACGATGGTCCGGGTGCCGCCGGAGGTCTTCATGGAGAAGTCGGCCGTCCACATGACATGGCCCTGCACGTGGATCTTGGCGTTGAGGTCGTAGTCCTTGTCGTCGTTCACGAACCAGGGGCCACGCGCCTGCGCGCCACCGCGGTCGCCCGACAGGTTGTGGACGTACTGGGTGCAGGCGTCGACGTAGCCGACCTTGGCCTGGTTCGCCTGATAGTGGCCGTCGCCGACCGGCAAGATGCCGTTCGCGTACTTGTCGCCGTGGTCCTTGGCGGCGTCGAGCACGAGCGGACCGGTGGCTGCCCCCGACGCGCCCGTCGATGCCGCCGACGTGATCGACGCCGACGTCGTCGCGGTGCCCGACGACGATCCCGTGCCACACCCCGCGGCCACCCCCAGGCAGCACCCGACCAGCACTGCCATGCCCGTGCGCCAACCCGCCCGTCGCATCACGCACCGACGCTACGCCAGCGCGCCGTCCCGCGTCGGTCGGAGTGGTCAGTTGCGGGGCCGCCGCACGCGACACAGCGGCTGCGGGCCGCCGCGGGAGGTCACTTCCGTCTCCCGGGCCTGCCGCCGGCGGTGGCGCTCGGCGAGGTGCTGGTGCACGGGTGCGATGCGTTGCGCGCCGTCGGACACGACATCGACACCGACCCCGAGACGGTGGTCCCGGTGCTCGACATCTACCAGCGGATCGGCCGGGCGGCCTTCGGCACTGCCCCGGCCCGCACGACGCGACTGGTGGCAACCGACACCGCCTGGTCGGCCGGCAGCGGCCCCGAGGTCACTGGCCGGGCGATCGACCTCGCCCTGCTGCTCGCCCGCCGACCCCAAGTGCTCGACGCGCTGTCAGGCCCCGGCGTCCCCCAACTGGCGAGGCGGTGAGCGCCAAGGCCACACCTCCTCCCGAGGAAGAGACTTCCGTTCCGGCTCGGCAGGGTATCCGGGAGTCACGTGCGGATGTGACGGATGCCAACCGAGGCGCGTCGAAGTTGATACCGGGTAGCAGACAGCCGTCCGGCACCGAGATCGAGGCCGGTCCGAGCGGCGATCAGTTCGACCACCTCATCGACCGACAGCTCGTCGGTCTCGATGTGTTCGGCAAACTCTGGTGAGCTCGACGACTGGTGGAAGGCCCTCAAGGCATCACCCGAGGTGCAGCGACTCCGCGAGATCACGCAGCTGTCGCCAGAGCCTGAGCTTGCCGAGTTCGTCTGATACCCGCTCCATCCCTATGAGCTGTGGGCACGCTCCTATGCCCAGTGGATCGCCACACCAGCCAACGACACGAAGAGGGTCGGCGAACTCGCGGAACTCGTCGAGCGAGAGATTCCCCCGAGCCTCTCAGCCGACCTCGCGGGCACAGAGATCTCGATCCAGTGGTCAGCCAAATCGTTCGCGTCGATTGCCGAGACGCTCGATGCTGTGTTCGCGAAATTAGGCTGGCTGAAGTGATCATCCCAGCCGACCTGCTTCCCGATGATGACCGCGAGACGCAGATCGCCAAGTTCATGGCGATCGGGTACGACCGCGATCAGGCGGAGTTCTTCATCGACCACGGCGAAGGCTTCCCGCTCCCGATCCTGTAGCACCGTGAATCCCGGCCGGTAGCGCCGTCTCGGCGCACGGTCGCGGGTATGACCCGCTTCCCTCTCGACCTCGCCCCGTGTCGGGGAGTGCGCCGCGCAGACGCTGAGCCACCTGCGATGCGCCCGCAGCTTCGGGCCGCGCCCCGACGTTCGCACCGCCGAGCAAGCGACTGCGGCACGACGCTTCTCGCCCGAGCGCCAGGCGAGGTTGGCGACTGCGGAGCGGGAACGCGCCGCCGGTAGCACCGTCACCGGCCGGTCGTTCTCGACGCGTGGGCCGCGGAAGGCGCGCGTGCCACGAGTGCCACGACGAATCGGGGCGGGTGTGGTCGATGAGAGTCGGGCGTCGTTCGACCCGAAGGAACGGGCGATCGCCGAGTACCTGGCCGGCTGGGGCCACACCGTTGAGGCCCAACCCGTTCGAGCGGGTGGACGCACCGCCGATGCGCTGGTCGATGGGACTCACATCGAGTTCAAGACGCTTGGCAAGCCGACAGTGAACTCCGTCGCTCAGAACCTTCGGCGGGCGAAGGGGCAGTCTGCGGTTGTCGTGGTCGACGGGCGAGCCGTCGGGATCCCCCCGGGACGTTGCCGTGCCGGGCCTCGAGCAGGCGTTCCGGAACTACGGCCACCGCCTGTCCAAAGTCTCGCTGATCGGGAACGGGTTCCTCCTACAATGGCCGCCGGAGGGTGCGTGAGATGGCTCATTGCGAAACGGTGCTCATCGGCACGAGCGACACCACTGACCAGGTCGTGGCGAGGTTGCGCGAGGTGCTAGGCGGGGACCTACGCCCGGAAAACGACTGGCTCGCGGGCGAGCTCGCCGGCTACGCCGTCGACCTCGAAGCCGACGACCTGTGGCCCGGGTACACGCACGCGCTCGACGTGTACGGCCTCGACGACCAGACAGCGCTCGCAAACACAGCTGTCCTTGCCCGCAAGCTCCGGGCCGCATCTGTGCCGTGGCGGCTGGCCGTGACGGTGGGGGATGAGCCCGTGACAGACCTCGACGCAATAGCCGTGAGGCAGACGCGATCACTGTGAGCTCCGCGGAGGAGCAGGATCGGATCCTTGGTCCCGCCGGCTTCGCCGGCATGCGAGCTGCACTGACACCCGATGAGCGAGCGCTGTACGACCGCTTCCTGCAAGCGTTGGCCGATGATGACACCGCCACAGTCGACGCGATCCTTGCTCAACGTCAGCAGCGTCAGCCCGCTTAGCCCGCTGCATCCCGGCCGCTAGCGCCACCTCGGCGCACCGTCGCGGCATGACTCGCTTCCGTCTCGACCTCGCCCCTGTCGCCGGCACCATTGAGATCGACGGCGTCGACGTCACCAGCCTGGTCGAGGCTGTCGAGGTGTTCAGCGCCGTCAACCAGCCCACGCGCCTCGTCGTCCACCGCACCGCGCAGGGCAGCGTCGAGGGCGACGGCGTCGTGCAGGTGATCGACCCGATGGGCGCCGCCGACAAGTTGCGCAGTCTCGACGCGAGCGAGGTCGAGCGCCTCGCCTTGACCCGTGCCGGGCCAGGGACCAACCACACGCGTCTCGTGCTCGACGTCGTCGCGGAGCTGATCGGCGATGCTTGAAGCCGCGCGCGCAGCTGCCCGCAGCCGCATGACCGCCAGCGTCGTCATCGACCGCGCCGGTGCGCCGACCTTCGACCCGGTCACCGCAGTCGACGACGACGCCGACCCTGTGGTGCTCCACCGTGTGCCGACGGGGCTGGCGGCGATTCTTGTGCACGTTGGCGATGCATTCGGCGCTGAGGGCTACTTCGATTTCCCGCCGGGCGCCTCCCAGATTCGAGTCGATCCCCACGGCGCCAACCCTCGGTTCGCCGAGACGCACAAATTCGGCCACGATCTCGATCGCCGCGGACTTGGACTGGATGAGTTTGCATCCGAAATGCCTGGAGGTCGCACGACCGCAGGGCTTCAGGCGTGGTGGATCGCAGCGCACGCCAGCAAGGCGATCCGCGCGCCTGACACATTGAAGCTTCAATCACTGACATCGCGCGAGCGCGCCCAGGTCAAATACCTTCTCGACCCGTCCGAGATATGGGCACGCAGCTACTCGCAGTGGATCGCTGGGCATGATTCCGCCCTCGCGACAGAGCTGGCGAGGTTCCAGGCGGACTCGGGAATACAGTGGGATGAGGAAGGCTTTGGTCCAATCGCTGAAGCGTTGCGTGCGTCGTTCGAGAAGCGAGGGTGGTTGCGGTGATCGTGCCAGGTGACTTGCACGGCGACGATGACGCGACCGCGCTCGCGAAGATCATGGCGGCTGGGTACAACGAGGATGCGGCACGATTCGTGCTCAGCTGCGTTCGTGGCGAGGTCAACGAGATGGACGCCTACGCGAGTGTCCGTGATCGACTAGCCGCGGCCCGCGTCGATCTCGACTGACCCCATCTGCCCTGCATCCCGGCCGGTAGCGCCGCCTCGGCGCACGGTCGCGGGCATGACCCGCTTCCGTCTCGACCTCGCCCCTGTCGCCGGCACCATTGAGATCGACGGCGTCGACGTCACCAGCCTGGTCGAGGCCGTCGAGGCGTTCAGCGCCCGCGACCAGCCCACGCGCCTCGTCGTCTATCGCACCGCGCAGGGCAGCATCGATGGCGACTGCGTCGTGCACGTCGTCGACCCGATGGGCGCCGCCGACAAGTTCCGCAGCCTCGACGCCAGCGAGGTCGAGCGCGCCGCCTTGAACCGCGCCGTCGTCCCGAAATGGCGTTCCAACGGGCCGCGAGGTTCGCGGAGGGCGATTGTGGGTGCCGAGCGGGCATCAGCGGCGCTCACAGCGCCACAGATGCTCAGCGCTCCCCGCGTACCTGATCGTTTCCGATGTCACCGGGGCGCCCGCCACCGTCGCGCCGGATCGCCTGCTCCACGCCGTCACCGACCTCGAGTGCCGGCTCGAAGGCTGGCCCGGGTGAGCGCCACAGGCAGCAGGCCGCCGGGGCACGCCGTGGTCATCGTGTCCGGCGGCGATCCGCACCGCCTCGATTACCTACCTGGCGGGGAGCACGGTGCTTGGCGACCCGGCGACGTGATGTTGAAAGCATCGTCCGCCGACCGCGCCGTTGCCGGGCTTGCAGCGCTGCGCAAGCCCTTGCACATCACCCGGTCATGGGCGCGCTGCAATCGCTTTGAGCACCGCGCGGCCTCCGGGGCCCGACCCCGAACCGCCCTGACAAGGGTCCGCCCCTGACACCAGTCCGTCAACGAACGGTCAGGACCGTTCAGCCCGGGCGATCGGCACAGGTCTTGGCATGATCTGGCGGTGGTCGTAGAGCGCCGGATCCGTGATTGGGTTGCCGAGGCGTGCGGCGAACCGGTGCGCGATGCCGAACCCGTCTCGGGTGGAGCGGCCTCGCTCATCGACTTCGTTCACCTCGCCAGTGGTCGCACCGTCGTGCTGCGACGCGTGCCAGTCGAGGGGGAGGTGCCAAACCATGACCCGGCAGCGGAGATCCGCAACGAGGCGTCGGCGCTTCGCCTCTTGCAGGGACACAGCTGGGTGCCCACCTTGCTGGCAGCCGATCCTGATGGCGAGCGTTGTGGCGTGGCGGCGTCGCTCCAGACACTGCTCCCCGGTCGCGTCTGGGTGGAGCCGAGTGAGGCTTGGCTCGACAGCCTCGAGAGTGCGATTCGAGCAGTCGCCGACCTCGCTGTCGCGCCGACGGATCTCGCTTCGTTCAAGCCTTGGTTATCGCAGGACCTTCGTCCCCCTTCGTGGGCATCTAACCCAGCTCCCTGGAAAGCGCTGCAAGAACGCCTTCGAGGCTGGGAACCCGCAGGTGATCGTCTGATCCACCGCGACCTGCACTCGGGCAACATCTTGCGCGACGGTGCCGAGTTCAGTGGCGTCGTCGACTGGGTGCACGGCTGTCGAGGACCTCTTGAAGCCGACTTCTCGCGTTGCTGCGTCGAGGTGCACGTCATCGCGGGCGCGCCGTTCGCGAACGCGCTGCGGGAGCGTTGCGTCGATCTGTTTCCCGACTACGACCATCGATGGGATCTGCTCGTCGCGGCCGAGCTCGCCCCGTGGGCGTCGACGCTGCTCGGATTCAACGCGAGCGGCGCCCGGCTCGATCTCCCCGACGTCCACCAACGCCTGCAGGAAGTTGTCGAGCAGGCCCTCGTACGGCTCGACGCTTGATGGGCGCTCGCTGGTGCGGCCACCGCTTCGCTGCAGGATCGGCCACGCATGGCACCACAACGCACGTCTTCGCCCGCTGACGGGGCCGAGTTCAAGCCATCGCGGTGAGTCCGATGTCGGTGCGGTGGTGCATCCCGGGCCAGTCGATCAGTCCGACGGCTTCGTAGGCACGGGTGCGGGCGGCTGCGACGTCGTCGCCCAGCGCGGTCGCGTTGAGGACGCGCCCGCCGTTGGTGGTGCCGTCGGGGCCGAGGCCTGCGGAGAAGACCAGCACCTCCGGCAAGGCGCTCGCCGCATCAATGCCTTCGACGCGGTCGCCGAGCCGGGGTGCCTCCGGGTAGCCCTCGCTCGCCAAAGCGATCGTCACGGCGGCACGGCCCGAGAACCGGGGTTCGGCGGTGATCGCGCCTGCTGCCGCTTCGGACATCAACTCGAACGGGTCCGACGCGAACAGCGGCAGCAACACCTGCGCCTCGGGGTCGCCCCAGCGGGCGTTCCACTCAACCACCTTCACCCCTGCGTTGGTCAACATGAGCGGCCCTCCGTACAGCACCCCTCGGTAGTCGATGCCCCGGGCGCGCAACGCCTGAAGGGTCGGCTCGACGCACGACTCGAACGCCTCACGAGTGGCGGCTTCGTTGAGCCGTGGCACCGGAGCAACCGCCCCCATCCCGCCGGTGTTCGGCCCGACGTTCCCGTCGAAGACGCGCTTGTGGTCCATCGCGGGCGGCAACAGCACCGCCCGTTCACCGTCGCACACCGCGTGAACCGAGAACTCGATGCCGTCAAGCCGTTCCTCGATCACCACCGCTCCGTGCTCCAGCTTGGCGCGGGCATCGGCGAGCGCCTCGTCGAAGTCGTCAGTGACCAGCACGCCCTTGCCGAGCGCCAGGTAGTCGGTCTTGACCACATAGCCACCCGGCAGCGTGCGCAAGAAGCGCTCCGCCGCATCCGATGTCGTCACCGTGGCGTGACGAGCAGTCGGGATCCCCGCTTCGGCGAGCAACTCCTTCATCCATTGCTTCGAACCTTCGAGCTGGCCACCGTCGCGGTTCGGGCCGAAGACCAGATGCCCCGCCGCCCGCAGGCGATCGCCCTGGCCAGAGCACACCGAATCGTCGGTGCCGAGCACGTACAGGTCGGCGTCGTCGGGCTCCGCGTCAGTGGCCCACGGAATGCCGGCGTTGCCAGGCACCACCACAGGTTCATGCCCGAACCGGTCGGCCGCCCATGCCAACGCGTGCTCCCGGCCACCACCCCCGAGCACGCACACCCTCACGGCCCCAGCATGTCAGGCCTCCTAGGCCGTCACGGTCACCCGCCGCGTGCGACTGGTCAGGAGGCTTGAGGCGCGTCGAACCATCGTCATGCCGGACTCGCGGGTCTCGACGGTGCGGAAGCCAACCGATGCATAGAGCCGACGCGCCGGGTTGGCGACGTTGACGCTGAGGCTCAGCGCCGCATGCCCCTCAGGCTCGCTGGCCTCGACGAGACGGGCCAGAAGCAGCCGGCCGATTCCCTCGCGACCGGCAACGCGATGGTGCGTCGATCTGCAACGACCGACGCACACGTCGCGTCTACGGGATCCCTGCTCGGCGCATCACGGTGTTGAGCGCCGGCCAGGGTGGGCCGCTGCGCAGCGCGCCCACGAGTGCGCGTTCGGCTCGCTGGCCATTCGGGAGCTCGTCAGAGGGGTCCCAGCGCCACGCTGCTGCAACTGCGAGCACCAAGCCTCGACACTGGGCGAGCAGGTTCTCGTTGACGTCTGGATAGTGCGCACTGACCGGCTCGGGTGTGTGGGCCACGTCGAACTCGACCGGGCCTCGGCAACACGTTTCGAGATCGATGAACCGCATGCCGTCGGCCGTGGCCAGCACGTTGCCGGGATGCGGCTCACCGTGCACCAGCTGCTCCGGCGACCCGCTGCCTGCGACCCGATCGCCGAGATCGCGCAACGTGGAAGCCAGGAACTCCCGGTCGTCGTCGACGCCGGGTCCCGTGCGGTGGCTGTGCATCACGGTCTCGATCGCCGATGCGACCCGGTCGGTGACGTGCCGCGCCGCCACGTCCACCTGCGCCAAGCCGAGGTGCAACCCGTGGAGGGCCGACGCGTAGTCACGCGGCACCTCGTCGCTCGGCCGGACTGACTCGTAGTAGGTCCACAGCGTCATCGCGAACCCGTCACGCTCGTACACCCAAGGCTCAACCCGAGGGTCCAGAGCCGCGACCGGTGCGCCCACGCGCGCGAGCTGTTGTGCCAGATCGACCTCGAACGGCAAGACCGCGCGAGATCCGACGCGTCCAACGCGCGCGAACACGTCGCACGGGAGCAGCCGCAGCGCGAGCAGGTTCGAGTTGTGCACCACGACCGCTTCGTCAACCGGCAGGTCGAGCGCCGAAGCGACCGCCGCAGCCGCGCCCGTCGCACGCGAAACCTCCGTCGACCGCATCAGGCGCGGCGACCGTTGCGCATCGTTGTCGGTCACCCATCGACCCTTAATGAAACGACGAATTACTTTAGGGTCGAGCGGTAGTCTCTCCCGCATGGACAGCGACCGGTTCAGCGACACGCAATTCGGCGTCGCCCGCCGGACGCGCGGCCAACACGGCTACGTCGCCTACTTCCCCCGCCCAATCCCACGGGTGGTCTCGATCTCGCCAGACAACCTGATGCGGCTGGCTGACGCCGAAGCAGCCCTCGGCCGACTCGCGGGTGCCGGGCGGCTCCTCCCCAATCCTCAGTTGATCGTCGGGCCCTATCTGCGACGCGAGGCCGTCGCGTCAACGCGGATTGAGGGGACGCAAGCATCGCTCGCCGAGGTCTTCGACGCCGAGGCCAGTGACCTGCCGCTTGGACCTGACGTCGAGGAAGTCATCAACTACGTGCAGGCGATGGAGACCGGACTCCAACGGCTCCAGTGGCTCCCGGTGAGCACGCGCCTGATCCGTGAAATGCACGCGGTGATCCTCGCTGGCGTACGGGGGCGCGAACGACAGCCAGGCGAATTGCGCGCCACCCAGAACTGGATTGGCGCCCCAGGCGCCACGATCAACACCGCGACCTTCGTCCCCCCACCGCCCGTCGAGCTCGGAGCGCTGTTGGACGACCTCGAGGCCTTCGTGCATGAGGAGCCGCGCATGCCCCCGCTCGTGCAGGCCGCCCTTCTGCACTACCAGTTCGAGACCATTCACCCGTTCCTCGATGGCAACGGACGGCTCGGACGTCTGCTCGTCGTCTTCTTCCTCGTCGTGCGCGGACGCCTCCCCCAACCACTCTTGTATCTCTCGCCGTTCTTCGAAACGCGACGCGACCAGTACTACAGGGCCTTGCAGGGGGTCCGCGAACGAGGCGACGTGGATGGCTGGCTGGCCTTGTTCCTCAGCGGCGTCTGCGAGCAGGCCACCGACGCTGTCGTGCGAGCGGAGCGCCTGACAGACCTCCGTGAGCGATATCGGACCGAAGTGCAGGCCTCCACCCGCGGCGCTGCCAACCAGCTCGTCGACCTCGCCTTCGAGCAACCTGTCCTCAATTCCCGAGCGGTGGAACGACGGCTACACATAAGCCGCCCAGCCGCGCTCAAGGCGCTCCGCCAGCTCGCCGCGCTTGGGATTCTCGGCGAGGTCCAGGGCGGACCCCGCGGTCAGATCCGCTGGCGTGGCCACGAGATCCTCAGCGTGTTGACCGCCGAAGGCTGACGGTCAGCGGACCGGCCACCAGTCGCGACGGCTCGATAGAGCCTTCGGCTGCCTCGGTCTTCCACGCATCGTGGCCCGCTACCAACCAGCCAACGTCGCTTCCGGTCAGATCATCGAGCGCACCGGCATGCGCTTCGAGCGGGACTCGGTAGGCCGTCACGGCGAGACGGTGCGCATCTGCACCCTCCAACGCGACGAGTGGCTCGTCGCCAGCATTCTCTGAGCGATTTTGGCTCTCCAGCGACCACAATCGTTCAGAGAATCGGCGAGGCCACCTGGCTCAGGACGGGCCAGGCCCGCGGTGGAGACGATGGGAATCGAACCCACGACCCCCTGCTTGCAAAGCAGGTATCCGTGGCCCGCCTGCCAGGGCCTTTCGGGATATCCCGCACTTGACCTGCGGTTCTAGCGCCACCCTCCGACACCCGCCGCCAGCTGCCGCCGCTCTCGCGTGGCCTGTGTGTGTCCTGGCGGGCACGCCGTGGGAATGCCGTGGGCACGGCTCGACATCCCGAGGGGACCGCCTCGACCTGTGCAACACTACGGTCGACTTATGCCCGGTCCGTTGTTCTCCTCAGAGCTTGACCTGGCTGGTGTGGCGGTCGCCCTGGGCGCTGACACCGTCGGGGAGCTGACGGCTCCTGAAGCCGCCCTGGCGGCGAGTGCGCCCAAGGCTGACCAGGCCACGGTCAGCACGGTGCGGGACATGATCGAGGCTCGGAGTGACCCGCTCGGCGACGTGTTCTGTGGCCTCCGTTCCCCCGACGCCCGCCGTCCGCTCGGGGCGACGTACACGCCCTACGAGATCGTCAACGCGATGATGGAGTGGGCCGAGGCACAAGGCGCACCGGATCGTGTCGTTGACCCCGGTGCTGGCTCCGCTCGGTTCACCATCGCGGCCGGGCACACGTTCCCGAAGGCCCGTCTCATCGCAGTGGAGGTGGACCCACTCGCTGCCCTGTGTGCCAGAGCCAACATCGCCGTGTCGGGGCTCGCCGACCGAGCCGACGTGGTGCTCGACGACTTTCGTGCGCTGCCGCCGCAGACCGACGGTCGCACGCTCTGGCTCGGCAACCCGCCCTACGTGCGGCACCACCAGATCGCGCCGGACTGGAAGGACTGGCTCGGGCGCGAGGCGTCACGGCGGAAGCTGTCGGCGTCCAAGCTCGCCGGACTGCACGTCCACTTC
>DASZTW010000014.1 GCA_035547835.1 Acidimicrobiales bacterium | reverse complement strand
CCCCCCCCCCCCCCCCCCCCCCCCCCCCCCCCCCCCCCACGACTGGGGGGGTCGGCGGGATCAGGCCCGACGCTGGTCGACGGGCCGTCGGCGTTCCGGCGGCGGTGGCTCACCGTTGAACGCGAAGAACATCTGCTGGGTGGCGTACGCGACCAACGACCGGGTCTCGGGATCCCACGCCTCCATCTCGACCGAGGCATAGCCATCGCCCGCGTGACGGGCCCGGTTGCGCAGCAGCAACCAGCCCGGCCCGGGTGTGTCGAACAGGTGCACGGTCAAGTCCACGGAAGGACCGAACCACTCGCTCCACTCGCCCATCCGCTCGCTCACGGCGCCGGGCATCATGTCGACGAGCACCACCAGCGCCAGCGGATCGAGGCGCCCGTCGGGGCCCACGGGCGGGTCGTCGAACCGCTGCCAGGTGAGGTGCTCCGACGTGGTCGGTGTCCAGGTCTCCCAGGGCGCGTGCCCCGAGGCCGGGCGGCCTTCGACGCGGGTCCAGAACGGGAATGGGTCACCCGAGGGGGCCGGGAGGTCGACGTCGTCGGGCCAGGGGTCACGAAACGAGGGGCAGTCCTCGGGCGGGTCGGCGACGGGATACGACACGTCGGTGAACTCGAAGCCCGGCCGCGTCGCGCCGAACGCGGCGACGGCCGTGAGGCCGGCCTCGGCGCCGACGTTGCGGACGGTGGCGGTGGCTTGGGAGATCGAACGGCCCCGGCGGAGCACCGTGACGTCGATCTCCACGGGACCCGGGCGCACGGGCTGCGCGAACATCGCGGTCAGCGTGCGCAACCGCTGGTCGGGGTGATCGATCTCGGCGGTCATGGCCCGCCCGGCCAAGGCGGCGACGATGCCGCCCTGGGGTGCGACGGCGAGCATCCAGTCGTTGCTCAGCTCGCCGCGGTAGCAGCCGGGCTGGCCGGCAACGGCCTCGCAGCCCGTGTCGCGGAAGTAGTCCTCACCTTGCACGGGGTCCGAATGTATCGGCGCGCCGGCGCGGCGCCGCACGAGTTTCGCCCGGCCAGCGGGCTCGCCGAGCTCAGTCGTCGGCGGTGGGCAGGGCGTAGTCCTCGAAGCGGGCGCGCAGGTCCTTCTTCGAGAACTTGCCCACGGAGGTCTTGGGCACTTCGTCGATGAAGACGACGTCGTCGGGCAGCCACCACTTCGCCACCCGTGGGGCGAGGAACTCGATCAGCTCCTCCTTGGTGACGGACTCGCCGTCCTTCACCACCACGCAGGCGAGCGGCCGCTCCTGCCACTTGGGGTGGCGCACGCCGATCACGGCGGCCTCGGCCACCTTCGGGTGGGCCATCAACTCGTTTTCGAGCTCGACCGACGACACCCACTCGCCGCCGGACTTGATGACGTCCTTGGTGCGGTCGACGATCCGCATGTAGCCCTCGGCGTCGATCGTGGCGACGTCGCCGGTCTTCAGCCAACCGTCAGAAGTGAAGGAGTCCTTCGAGCGCTCGTCGTTGTAGTAGTCGCGGGCGATCCACGGCCCGCGCACCTGGATCTCACCTTGCGCGACGCCGTCCCACGGCTGTTCCTCTTCGGTCGAGGGGTCGCTGATCCGCACCTCGACACCAGGAGCGACGATGCCGATGGTGGCCCGGATGTCCGCGAGGTCGTCCTCGGAACGTCCGGCGACCGACGACTTGATCATGCCGACCGACGCGACCGGGCTCGTCTCGGTCATGCCCCACGCCTGGGTGATCGGCACGCCGAGCTGCTTGCGGTAGCCCTCCGACAGCGCTTTGGGTACCGCGGACCCACCCGCGAGCACGATGCGCAGCGACGAGGTGTCGCGACCGGCCAGCTCCGGCAACACGCCCATCCAGATGGTGGGCACGCCGGCCGCCGCCGTCACTTTCTCCTCGACGATCAGGTCGGCGAGCGCGGGTGGCGACAGGTCAGGGCCCGGCATGATCAAGTCGGCACCGCAACCGACCGCGGCGTGGGCGATCCCCCACGCGTTGGCATGGAACATCGGGACCACCGGCAGGCACCGGTCGGACTCGCGCAGCCCCGCTCCGTCGGCCAGGAACACCCCGAACGTGTGCAAGAACGTGGAGCGGTGGCTGTAGACGACACCCTTCGGGTTGCCGGTGGTGCCACTCGTGTAACACATCGACGCGGCTTGGTTCTCGTCCTCGACATGCCACTCGACGGGTTCCGCCGTCGCCAGCAGCTCCTCGTAGTCGTGCAGGGCCGCCGATCCGGCCTCGGTCGGCTGCTCGCCCCCTCCGTCGTCCATCACCACGATGTGCTTGACGGTCTCGAAGGTGGGGAGCAGCGGCCACAGCAAACCGGTCAGCGAGCGGTCGACGAAGATGACCTCGTCCTCCGCGTGGTTGACCACGTACGTGACCTGCTCGGGGAACAGGCGGATGTTGAGCGTGTGCAGCACCCGACCCGAACAGGGCGCTGCGTAATACAGCTCGAGGTGCCGGGCGGTGTTCCAGGCGAACGTGCCCACGCGGCCGTCGGCCGAGATCCCGAGCGCGTCGAGCACACCGCCGAGGCGACGGGTCCGCTGCGCCCACTCGCCGTACGTCGTGCGGTCACGGGCGCCACCGGCACGGGCCGTCACGATGCCCTTGTCAGGGAACAACCGCTCCGCCCGGTTGAAGAAGTGCGCCATGGTGAGCGGGAAGTCCTGCATGAGGCCCTGCATCTGTCCCCCTTGGAGTGAGCTCGCCCGTGGAGCGTAGGCGCCCCCGTGGCTGGTCGTCGCGCAGCTCAGAGGTCGAGCAACGCGTCGAGCCCGAACGTGACACCGGGCAGCGCCGGCACTTCACGGACCGCGAGCAGCACGCCAGGCATGAACGACTCGCGATCGTAGGAGTCGTGCCGGATCGTCAACGACTGCCCGGCAGTGCCCAGCAGCACTTCTTGATGCGCGACGAGGCCTCGGAGGCGGACGGAGTGAACGGGGATCTCCGCGGGGCCTTTGGCGCCGCGAGCGCCGGGCAGGACCTCTTTCGTAGTGGGGTCGGGCGCCCAGTTCGACGATGCGGCTGCCATGCGCTCCACGGTCATCATGGCCGTGCCGGACGGCGCGTCGACCTTGCCATCGTGGTGAAGCTCGATGATCTCGGCCGTCTCGAACCACGGCGCCGCCAGCTCCGCGAACCGCATCATCAACACCGCGCCGATGGCGAAGTTGGGTGCGATCAGGCAGTTGCTCTGGGTGAACGTGGCCTCGAAACGGGCGAGGTCGTCGGTCGTGAACCCTGTGGTGCCGACAACTGCATGCACGGCGTTGCCCGCGCACCACGCCAAGTTCGCCCGCGATGCCTCCAGCTGCGTGAAGTCGACCATGACGTCGACCGACGACGGATCGATTGCGTCCGTTCCCGAGACCACAGGGATGTCGGCGTCGACGCCGTTGGCCTGGCGCAAGTCGATCCCGGCGTGGTGCGGGTCGACGGCCGCCACCAGCTCCACATCGGGCGCGGCGAACACGGCGCGGCACACGGCGGTGCCCATTCGCCCGACGGCTCCGAAAACACCAACGCGTATGGCCATGGCACCGGAGCCTATGGTGCGGGCCCCTGTCTGCCCTCCGTCGACCCGCTGCGATGGCCGTCCTCACGCCCGTCGTCGTGGGTCCGTCTCGGCCGGAACGACACCGGCTCCAACTGCGACGCTCAGGCGAACGCGTCGTCGCGAACCGGGCCGACCGCCGCGATCGCCTCGGTTCCACCAAAGACCGTCGCCGCCATGCGGGCCACGTCGTCGAGCGTCACCGACCTCACCGCGTCGAGGTGTTCGGCCAGTGGGATGACGCGATCGTGTTGGAGGATGTCCGAGCCCAGACGCACCATCCGGCTGGCGCTGTCTTCGAGTGAGAGCTGCAGCGACCCGGTGATGTAGCCGGTGGCGACCTCGAGCTCGTGCGCCGTGATCCCGTCGGTGGCGAGCCGCTCGACTTCGGCATCCATCAGCGCCCGCACTTCGGGCAACCGCGCCGGAGCGGTGCCGGCGTACGCGACCAGGCAACCGGCATCGGAGTAACGAGCCGCGTAGGAGCCCACCGAGTACGCCAGGCCGCGGCGCTCGCGGATCTCCTGGAACAGACGGCTCGACATCCCGCCCCCGAACACGTGGTTCAACACGGTGAGGGCGTAACGGTCCGGGTGGTCGGCCGCCACAGCCCTCCAACCCAGGGCGAGGTGGGCCTGCTCAGTGGGGCGCGTCAAGACCGCGAGGTGGGTCGGCGCCCGGTCGACCGCGTGGCGCTCGGGGCGGCTCCCGGCGGGGCCGTCGGGGAACCACGTGGCGGCGGCGTCGACGACGGCATCGTGTTCGAGGTCGCCCGCCGCGGCGAGGACCAGATCGGCCGGCGAGTACCACCGGCGGAAGAACTGGTCGATGTCGTCGCGGCGCAAGCCCGATATCGAATCGTGCGACCCGAGCACCTCGCGACCCAGCGGGTGGTCGGGGAACAGCGCCTCGTGGCACAGGACCTCGACCCGCTCCTCGGGCTCGTCTTCGCTGAGCAAGAGCTCCTCGAGGATCACCTGGCGTTCGGCGTCGACGTCGCTGGGGTCGAGTCGAGGGTCGGTGATGACGTCGCCGAGCAGGCTGAGGCCGAAGCTGAGCTGATCGGCAGGCAGGCGGGCGTAGTAGGCCGTGTGCTCCTTGGCAGTGAAGGCGTTCATCTCGCCACCTACGGCATCGACGGCCTGGGCCAGCTCACGCGCCGAGCGCCGCGGGGTGCCCTTGAAGAGCAGGTGCTCGAGGAAATGCGACGCGCCGTGCAGCTCGGCAGATTCGTCGCGTGCGCCGACCCCGACCCAGACCCCGAGGGTGACCGAGCGAGCCTCTGGCATCGCTTCGGTCACCACCCGGAGGCCGTTGGGCAGGCTGGTGACCTGAGTGGGGCTTTCCGCCATCAGCGGTTGCCGGCGGTCGATCCGCAGTCGGTCAGCGGCGGCGACGACGCCGAGGACGGTCGCCACCATCGCGGTCGCGCGGCGGGGCTGCGCTCTCGGGGCCGAGGTCGCCGAGCTCCGCGGCTGCCTCCTCGTCGAAGGCGTCCTCGAACGAGACGCGCGCGGGACGGTCACCGCCCTCGCGCGGCCCACGGTCACTACGGTCGCCCCGGTCGCGGTCGCCCCGGTCGCGGTCCCGGCCGCCGTGATCGTCACGACCGCCGCTGTCGCTGCCGTCACCCCCGCCGAGCGGCGACGTGGGCGACAACGACACCTTGCCGTTCTGGTCGATGTCGTCGACCTTGACCTCGAGCTCCTGGCCGAGCTCCAGGACGTCCTCGACCTTGTCGATGCGGCGGCCGCCACCCATCTTCGAGATGTGGACCAGGCCGTCGCGGCCCGGGAGGATGTTGACGAACGCACCGAACTTGGTGATGTTCACCACCCGCCCCTGGTACACCGTGCCGACTTCGGCGGTCGGCGGGTTCAGGATCAGCTGGATCTGGCGTTCGGCTTCGGCAACCGCGCCGCGGTCGACCGCGCCGATGGTGACCGTGCCGACCACACCGTCGTCGTCGACCGAGATGTTGGCGCCGGTCTCCTGCTGGATCGCGTTGATCACCTTGCCCTTGGGGCCGATGACCTCACCGATCTTGTCGAGGGGGATCTCGAAGCTCACCAGCTTCGGCGCGCTGGCACCGACGTCTTCGCGGGGCTCGGAGATGGCCTTGTTCATCACTTCGAGGATCTGGAGGCGAGCGTCTCGAGCCTGCTGGAGCGCCTTGCCGAGCACCTCGGCCGGGAGCCCCTCGATCTTGGTGTCGAGCTGCAACGCGGTGACGAACTCCGACGTGCCGGCCACCTTGAAGTCCATGTCGCCGTACGCGTCTTCGGCGCCGAGGATGTCGGTGAGGGTGATGTAGTCGTCGCCCTCGTTGATCAGTCCCATGGCGATACCCGCCACCGGCGCCTTGATCGGCACGCCACCGTCCATCAGCGACAGCGACGAACCGCAGACCGACGCCATCGAGGTGGAACCGTTCGACGACAGCACCTCGGAGACCAGGCGAAGGGCGTAGGGCCACTCTTCCGCGCTCGGCACGACCGGCAGGAGGGCACGCTCGGCGAGCATGCCGTGACCGACCTCGCGGCGCTTGGTGCCGCCGATGCGGCCGGTCTCGCCGTTCGAGTACGGCGGCATGTTGTAGTGGTGCATGTAGCGCTTCTTGTCGTCGACGCCGATGGTGTCGATGAGCTGGTCCATCTTCGGCATGCCGAGCGTCAAGACGTTGAGCACCTGGGTCTCGCCGCGCTGGAACAGGCCGCTGCCGTGGGCCGTCGCGAGCAGCCCGACCTCGGCGGACAGCGGGCGGAGGTCGGTGACCCCGCGGCCGTCGATGCGGACGCCCTCGTCGACCACCCGGCGGCGGATGACCGACTTGGTGAGCGCCTTCAAGGCGTTCTTCACGGCCTTGACCTGACCCTCGAACGGCTTGCCCTCGCCGGTGAGCTGCTCGACGAGGTCGCCTTTGATCGCGTCGTTGGCGGCGTTGCGCTCGGTCTTGTCGGCGATCGCGTTGGCCTCGGCCAGCCGCTTCTCCGCCAACTCGGCGACCTGTGCGGCGATCTCGTCGGAGTAGTCGGTCTGCGGCTCCCAGGAGAGCGCGGCCCGGACACCGGCCTTGTCGACCAGCTCACGCTGCAGCTCGATCGACTCGCGGATCCACTGCTTGGAGGCCTCGAGGCCCTCGGCGATGCGCTCTTCGGTGACCTTGACCGCGCCGTCCTGGTAGTAGCTCCACGCCTTCTCGGTGCCCGACGCCTCGACCATCATGATGGCGATGTCGTCGCCGATCGCTCGACCGGCCACCACCATCTGGAACGTGGCGGCCTCGATCTCTTCGTACGTCGGCCAGGGAACCCACTTGCCTTCGGTGTCGAACGCGAGGCGCACGCCACCGACCGGGCCCTCGAACGGCAGGCCGGAGATCATCAGGGCCGCAGAGGCTCCGTTGATCGCGGGGATGTCGTGGGGGTTCTCCTGGTCGGCGCCGATGATGGTGGCGACGACCTGCGTCTCGTTGCGGTAGCCGTCGGCGAACGACGGGCGCAGCGGGCGGTCGATCAAGCGGCAGACCAGGATCGCCTGGTCCGGCGGGCGGCCTTCACGACGGAAGAACGAGCCGGGGATCTTGCCGGCCGCGTACATCTTCTCCTCGACGTCGATGGTCAACGGGAAGAAGTCGATGCCCTCGCGGGGGCTGGTGTCGCCGTTGGCGGTCACCAGCGCGGTGGTGCCGCCGACCTTGACGACGACCGCGCCCTGCGACTGCGGGGCGAGCTTGCCCGTCTCGAACGTGAGCGTCTTGGATGTGCCCGAGATGGGACGGGATACGGAAATGGCCTCAGCCATGGTTGCTCCTTCTGGACCGCCCTCGTCCGACACCCGTCTGGTGTCGGTCGGACGACCCGGTCGGTGCGACGGGGCCAGTTCCCAGTCGGCGATCCCCCGCCGTCACCGTCGTACGACGGCAGGCTGAGAGCTCGGCGACTGGCAGCTGACCAACCCCCGCACAGTTGGGTTCTGGCGCCCCGACCCCGACGGGACCGGTGGCGCAAAAGTGAGGTGAGCGGCCACCAGGGCCGCTCACCGGTCACACTTACGCTATCGCCGCAGCTGGTGCGTCGCGAGGATCGAGCGGTAGCGCTCGATGTCGTTGTTCTTGACGTAGTCGAGCAGCCGCCGACGGCGGCCGACGAGCATCAACAGGCCACGACGGCTGTGGTGGTCCTTCTTGTGGACCTTCAGGTGCTCCGTGAGGTGGTTGATGCGCGCGGTGAGCAACGCGATCTGCACCTCGGGCGACCCGGTGTCGGTGTCGTGCTGGCGGTGCTCGGCGATGATGCCGGCTTTGGCGTTGTCGATCTTCTCGGACAAGGTAAGTGCTTTCCGGTGGTGGAGGCGAGCTGTCGCATCCGGGTTGGGTGCTGGGACCCGGCCCCTCGGTTCGCCAGGCGAGACCAGGAGCGGTTCCTTCGAGGCCGGGCGGTGCCGCGGCCGTCGGGTCACGCTAGCAGGCGAGTGCCCGCGCGGCCCAAGTCGCCGAGCACGTTCAGGCGGGCGCCCAGGTGCCGGCCACCCGATGGTACGCGAGCCAGACCGACGCTCCGCCAGTGCCCTTGGCCGCCACCAGCTGTGCGTTGCGGAACCCGTTGCGCGGCACCGCGAACGTGGTTCCCTGCGGGCAGGCACGGGCCGCGTTCGGCCACGCCACCGCGGGCGTGGAAAGCGTCCAGGCGCCGTTCGCGGCCTGGCACGCGACCCGGCGGGCGCCTTGGCAGTCGCCGGCGTGGAACCGGCCATCGGACCCCTGGTACGCGCAGGCTCCCGCGTCCGCACGGGGCTCGTTCGGGGCCCAGCTCCACACCAACGCGGTCAAGCGAGGATCTTCGGGGGTGAGCTGGTCGAAGCCGATGATGTTGACGCCGCAACGGGTCATGGCCGCCGCGCCCTCGGCGGAAATGGTGCTGGTGCCGCCCAGCGACGACGTGAGCGGGTTGGTGCCTGCCGCAGCCGCCACGAACGTGGAGTCCTCGAAGTAGCGGCGGAACGAGCTGTCGCTCGCCCGGGCCTGGCTGTCGGCGGCGCACTGGGCCGCCGAGTAGGCCGTCGGGTCGCCGTGCTCGTCCCACAGCAGCCCGCGCTCATGCACCGCCGCGCCCCAAGCGGTGCCGGCGCCCGCGCCACAGTCACCGACGATGGCGATCTGGTGGTGGGCGGCCAGGATCGACGCCTGGGTCTCGTGATAGTCGAGCGCCGCGCACGGCCTGGAGGTCGGCTCGACCAGGGATCCGAGGTGCTGGCGGATCAGCGCGCCGGCCACCTGGTGCGCCTGGGCGCTGTCGCCGAGCTGGTTCTCGAGGTAGAGCAGCACGAACTGGTCGGGGTGGCGGTGGAGCCACCCGGCGAGCTCGTCGAGGCCGTCCTGGAACGGCCGGTCGATCGTGCAGCCGACGTGCACGTGCAAGGGGTTGCCGCTGTCGCCATGGCAGAGGGTGACCCAGTAGCCGCCGGTGCTGGCGTTGCCGAACGGGCTGGGCACCCAGTGCACGTCCATCTCGATCGCCCGCACGTCCATGTCGAGTTGGCCGGCGATCGTGTACACCTGGTTCGGGTCCTGGTTCGTGAGCGTCGGGTAGTAGCCCGGGTGCGACAGATCGGCCGGGATCTCGTACGCGGAGGAGTTGAACGAGTTGTGGGTGTGGGGCAACTGCGCCTCGAGCAGCGGCACGTCGACGTCGAGCCCGCGCTGGAGGGTGAGCGCGCGGTGCGTCCACGATGACTGGTACGCCTCGAGCCGGGCCGCCGAGATCTTGCGCCCGTCGATCGCTGCGCACGCATCGGGTGCAGCCGGGTCGGGCAACGACCGCAAGGGCATGCGGCACATGGCAGCGACGCCCCTGACGACTTCGGTGACCGTCCGGCAGGCCAGCGCCTCGAGCCCCGCCGCAGTCGACACGTCGGCCACGCCACAGGTGGTGCCGCTCGACGTTGCGGTGCGAGCCGGGTTGCTCGCGCCGGCCGGCGACGCCACCGCCAGCGCCAGCGCCACCACGAGCACGACGGCTGCCACGGCACGTCGCCGCACCGAGCTCCCGCCCGTCGGGTGCACTGCCCGTTCCCCGAGATCCAAGGCCAGCACACTTCGACCCCGACCGGCCCGACCCCTGTCCGCGGCGGCGTCTGGCGGCGTCTAGTCGAACCGCAGCGAGAACCGGTAGCCGGGTCGGCGCCGCCGCCCGCTGTCCGTCGCGTCGGGCAGCGCAGGAGCCAGGTCGAGCGCGGCCGCCCCCGGGTCGTAACAGGCCTGCTCGATCTCGGCGAGCGTCCCGACATCGGGATCGACGCCTTCGGCGCGCAGCCGGGCGTCGCGGGCCCGCCCGAGGGCACCCACCAGCAGTTGCTCGACGATGGCGGGCAGCGTCTCGGGATCTTTCAACAGCCAGGAGTGGCCGCCCCGGTGCACTTCGATCAGTTGGCCGTCGACCCGCCGGACGGTGTCGCGTGCGGTGGCCATCGGCACCACGAAGTCGAGCGTGCCTTGCACCACGAACACGGGCACCTCGGCCTCGGCCAGGCGGTCGAGACCCTCCGCGGACTTGCCCGACCGCAGGATCGACAGGGCCGGGCCGGCCAAGCGGCCCGGATGGCGGAAGTGCCCCGCCACGGTGGGTCCAGCCAGCCTGGCCACTTTGGCCGCCTGGCGCGGCGACCGCAGGAAGTGCAGCGGGGAGATGGAGTCGATGATCAACGCCGCCGCGTACGGGATGAACACGGCAGGCGCGACCCGCATGCCGGTGGTCATGCGGTCCCAGGTGTCGCCCACGATCGCGTCGAGCAGCAAGACGCCGATGGTGCGCTCGGGGCGCTGGGCGGCGAGATCGGCCACCATCCGACCGCCCATCGAGTGCCCGGCCAACACGGCGTGGCGGATGCCGAGCGCGTCGACGGTCTGCCCGAGGATGTCGACGTAGGCGGACAGGTCGGCACCCATCGCCGGGAGCCCCTGCGTACCGCCGTGCCCGGCAGTGTCGATGGCGACGACTTGGAAGCCGAGGCCCACCAACCGCGACAGGGACTGCGCGTACAGGAAGCCCTCCGCCGAGTAGCCGTGGACGACCACGAGCGGTACACCGCGGCCGGCGATCGACACGCCGACCCGATGGCCGTTGTCGAGCACGAGTCGGGTACGGGTCAAGCGGGGACGTGGCGACGGCTCCCCTCCCCCGGCTTCGGGGCCTTCGACAGCCGGGATCTCCATCGACGCTGCCGCCCGCGGCGTTCCTGAGGACATCTCGACAGTCTCGCCCGAACCTGCAGATCGCGCGCGGATCCGCCCTGGTCAGACCAGGAAGTGGAGCACGCCGTACGCAATGGCGGCGAACAGCGCGGCGGCCGGCAACGTCAGGATCCACGCAGTGACGATGTTGCCGGCCACGCCCCACCGCACGGCCGAAGCCCGTTTGGTGGCGCCGACCCCGAGGATCGACGACGTGATCACGTGGGTGGTGGAGATCGGCGCCTTCCACAGGAACGCCGTGACGTACAAGATCAGCGACGACGTCGATTCGGCCGCGAAGCCCCGGGCGGGGTCGAGCTCGATGACCCGCCGGCCGAGCGTCCGCATGATGCGCCAACCTCCCGACCACGTGCCGAGGCTGATCGCGCTGGCCGCGGCGACCTTCACCCACAGCGGGACGTTGAAGCCGTGGTGGTGGCCGGTGGTGACCAGCGCGAGCACCACGATGCCCATGGTCTTTTGTGCGTCCTGAAGCCCGTGGCCGAGCGCCATCGCACCGGCGGAAGCCGTCTGTGCAAGCCGGAACCCGCGATTGAGGCGGCCCGGCTGGGCACGCCGGAAGATCCACAGGAACGCCACCATCACCAAGTAGGCGAGGACCATCCCGACGATCGGCGACACGACCATAGGGATCACGACCTTGTCCACCACGTGCGCCCACTTCACCGCCGTCGACGAGGCCAGCGCGGCGCCCACCAACCCACCGATCAGCGCGTGCGTCGACGACGACGGCAACCCGAAGTACCAGGTGATCAAGTTCCAGCCGATGGCGCCGAGCAGCGCGGCGAGCACCACCACGAGCCCGTGGTTGCCATCGGCAGCGGAGATCTTGATGATCCCTTCGGCAACGGTGGTGGCCACGCCTGTGGCGATGAGCGCGCCTGCCAGGTTCATCACCGATGCCATGGCGAGCGCGGTGCGGGGTTTCAGCGCACGGGTGCCCACCGCCGTGGCGATGGCGTTGGCCGCGTCGTGGAACCCGTTCGTGTAGTCGAACGCCAGCGCCACCGCGATGATGGCGACCAGGGCAAAGGTCTGCATGTGCGGCGGTCAGCCGTTCGCCACGGCGATCCGCCGCGGAGTCGGTTGGCTCACGACTCCTTGACCGCCAGCCCTTGCACGATCTTGCCGACCCGCTCGAACGCGTTGGAGGCGTCCTCGAGCTCGTCGACCACTTCTTTGAGCTTCAGGACTTCGAGGGCCTTGTAGTCGCCGCTGAACAGCGAAGCGAGCAGCCGGCGGTGCACACGGTCGGCCTGACTCTCGATCCGGTCGATCTCGCTCCAGTACGGCTCGAGGTCGCGGACCTTGCGGAGGTCGGGCATCGCCTGGGCGGTGAGCTTCGCGGCCTCGCTGATGAGGTCGACTTGCTGGCGGATGCCGGCCGGCAGCTCGCCGAGCTGGTACAGCACGACGTGGTCGGCGGCCGCCTCCATGTAGTCCATGACGTCGTCGAGGCTCACGGCGAGCTGGTAGATGTCCTCGTGATCGAACGGCGTGATGAAGCTGGCGTTCAGCTTGTGCACGATCCGCGACGTGTGCTCGTCGCCTTCGTGCTCGAGTGCCTTGAGCTGCTCAGCCCAAGCCTCGCGCTCGCCGTTGGCGGTCACGAACTCGCCGAGCGCGTTCGCCCCCGACACCAAGTTCTCCGCCGACGCGGTCAGCAGATCGAAGAAGCTCTCGTCGCGTGGGGTCAGTCGAAATCGCACCGAACGGGGACTCTACGTCCGCATGGGGAGGCGCCGTCCAGCCGAAGCGGGAGGTGACCGCCGAGGAACCGCCGCGTCAGCGCGCCGCGACGACCACGGCGGGCTTCACTCGCTCACCGCGGAACGGTTCGTAGACAGCGACGAGCCCACCATCGGCGTCGAGGATCGCCCATGGACCGTCGCCGTCGACCCCCAACTCGGCGGATCCGAGCACTTTGCCGTCGCGCGCCGCGGCGGCCAGCTCGTCGTCCACAGCTCGCTGGGCGTAGCCCGCCAGCGCAGCGGCCGGCGGCAGCAGCGCGTCGGGTGACAGCTGCTCGAGTGGGACCGCTCGAGCCAAGTCGAACGGACCGATCGCGGTGCGCCGCAGGGCGCGCAGGTGGGCGCCACCGCCCAGGGCGCGACCGAGGTCGGCGGCGAGCGAGCGCACGTACGTGCCGGACGAGCACCGGACCGACAGCCGGAACACGGCCGGGTCGTCGGTGGGGTCGATCTCGAGCTCATGGACCGTGACGCGCCGCGGTTCCCGCTCGACGCTCACGCCTTCCCGGGCGAGCTCGTGCAGCCGTCGGCCGCCCACCTTCACGGCCGACACCATGGGGGGGATCTGGTCGATCTCCCCGACGAAGCTGCCGGCGGCAGAGCGGACCGCGGCAAGATCGACGCCACCCATGTCGTGCACCGCCGTCACGTCTCCGGCCGCGTCGAGGGTCGACGTCTCCACGCCCAACACGAGCTCACCGACGTACGACTTGGGGTGCACGCCCAAGAACCGCAGCAGCCTCGTCACCCGACCGACGCCGAGGAGCAGCACCCCGGTCGCGTCAGGGTCGAGGGTGCCGGAGTGGCCCACTTTGCGAGTGCCGAGCAGCCCTCTCGACTTGGCGACCACGTCGTGCGAGGTCCAGCCGGCGGGCTTGTCGACGACCGCGAGCCCGTCGGGCGCTGCCGAGCGCTGGGGATCAGCCACCATCGGCGTCGTCGAGGGGCTCGGGCTCGTCGCGGTGGATCTCGTGCAGGATCTCCTCGATCCGAGCGGCGCTGCGGATCGCCGGGTCGGGGCGGAACACCAATGTGGGCGTACGCCGCATGGTGGTCTCGCGGTTCACGGCTGCCTGGAGCCGGGCCCGGTGCTCCTCGAGGGCTTCGAGCACCGAGTCATCGCCCTCGGCGCCGGCGGCGCTGTCGTAGAACACCAGCGCTCGCGACAAGTCGGCGTCGACCTCCACACCCGTGAGCGACACGCCTTCGAGGCGATCGTCGTCGGAGCGCGCCAACTGCTCGGCAAGGATCTCGATCACCACGTGGTTGACGCGGGCCGTGCGCGGATACTGGCGACGACCTCGGGCGCGGGAACGCGGGCTCACACGATCACCTCGGTTCTGGCTGCCGCCGGTCAGGCGCGGGGGATCTCCCGCTCCTCGAAGGTCTCGATGACGTCGCCGGGCTTCAGGTCCTGGAAGTCCGACAAGCCAATGCCGCACTCGAAGCCGGCTCGGACCTCGGTGACGTCCTCTTTGAACCGCTTCAGCGACGACACCGTGCCCTTCCAGATGATGACGCCCTCGCGCAGGAAGCGGACCTTGGAGTTGCGGGTGATGACACCGCTCTGCACCAGGCAGCCGGCGATCTTGCCGACCCGTGGCACCGAGAAGATCTCGCGGACCTCGGCCTCGCCGGTGACGACTTCCTCGAACTCGGGCTCGAGCAAGCCGAGCATGGCGTTCTGCACGTCGTCGAGCAGGTTGTAGATGATCTCGTACGTGCGGATCTCCACGTGCTCCTGCTCGGCGAACTCGCGCGCTTTGCGGTCGGGCCGCACGTTGAAGCCGATGATGGTCGCGTCTGACGTGGCGGCGAGCTGGATGTCGGACTCCGTGATGCCGCCGACGCCCCGGAGGACGAACGAGAGCTTCACTTCGTCGCGCTCGAGCTTCTTCAGGCTCTCGGTGACGGCTTCGAGCGAACCGTTGACGTCGGCTTTGACCACGAGGTTGAGCGTGGCCGTCTCGCCGGCCTGGATCTGCTTGAAGATGTCTTCCAGGCGGGCGCCACCGGCCGTGGCGGCTGCGGCGGTGCCCGAGATCTGGGTCTGGCGTCGCCAGTGCTCACGGGCTTCGCCGACGCTGCGGGCCGTCTTGTCGTCCGGTGCCACGACGAACTCGTCGCCGGCCACCGCGACGTCGGACAGGCCGAGCACCTGGACCGGGGTCGACGGACCGGCTTCCGTGACGTTGTCACCGTGGTCGTCGATCAGCGCACGCACACGACCCCACGCCGCGCCGGCGACGGTGGGGTCGCCGATGCGCAAGGTGCCGCGCTCGACGATGACGGTGGCGACGGGACCGCGGCCGACGTCGAGCTCGGATTCGAGCACGGTGCCACGGGCCCGGCCCTCAGCCGATGCCCGGAGGTCTTCGAGCTCGGCGACGACCAGCACGTTGTCGAGCAGCTCGTCGATGCCGATGTTCTGCAGCGCGGAGACCTCGCACACGATCGTGTCGCCGCCCCACGACTCGGGCACCAGGCCGTTCTCCGCGAGCTGCGCCAACACCCGCTGCGGGTCGGCGTTCTCGCGGTCGATCTTGTTGACTGCGACCACCATCGGCACTTCGGCGGCCCGTGCGTGCTGGATCGCCTCGATGGTCTGGGGCATCACGCCGTCGTCGGCGGCCACCACGAGGATGACGATGTCGGTGACCTCGGCGCCCCGTGCGCGCATCGCCGTGAACGCGGCGTGGCCGGGGGTGTCGATGAACGTGATCGGCTTGCCGTCGCGGACGACCTGGTACGCGCCGATGTGCTGGGTGATGCCACCGGCCTCGCCCGCCACCACGTTCGTGTTGCGGATCTGGTCGAGCAGCTTGGTCTTGCCGTGGTCGACGTGACCCATGACGGTGACGACCGGCGGGCGGGGCGGCGCGTCGGCGTCGTCGTCGAGGTCGTCGACCTGCAACTGCTTCTGGAGCTCGACTTCTTGCTCCTCACCCGGGTCGACCAGGCGGATCTCGGCCCCGATGTCGGCGGCGAACAGCTCGATCATGTCGTCGGTCAGCGACTGCGTGGCCGTGACCATCTCACCTTGCTGGAGCAAGAAGCGGACGACATCGGCCGCCGTGCGGTTCAGCTTCGGGCCGAGGTCGATCGGCGACGTGCTCCGCTCCACCACGACGACACCCTCGGGAACCGCGGCGTCGGCCGGCGTGTAGCTCGGCATGTCCATCGGCTGGAGCTCTTCGAGCGCACGGCGCCGACGGCTCTTGCGCCGCGGAGGCCGGCGACCGGCCGGGCCACCTGGACGACCGCCACCACCGGGACGACCGGCGCCGCCCGCGGGACCGCCGCCCGCGGGTGCACCTGGACGACCGCCACCACCGACCCCGATGGGACCGGAACGCCCGGCACCGCCACCCGCACCCGGGCGCGCCGGGCCGCCACCGGGTCGGCGCCCGGGCAGCTGTGCCGGACCACGGCCACCGAGGCCGGGGGGCGGCGGGATCGGTTTGCCCGACACCGAGCGAGGCGGCGGCGGAGGCGGGATCGGCTTGCCCGAAGAGCTGACTGGAGGACGGGGTCGCGCCGGCGCGGCACCGGATGCGGCGGCCGCAGGCACGTCAGGGGCACCGGGGGTGCCGCCCGTGCCGTCGGCCGGCGTCGCGCGGGCCGCCGGGGCTGCAGCTGGGGCCGGGCGCGCCGTGCCGTCGGACTCGGTCGTGGGCGATGGAGCGGGCGCCTCGCGCCGCGGCGGAGTGGGGCGACCGCTGCCGCTGGAAGTGACGACCCGGCGGGGCGCCGCTGGCGCCGCAGGTGCGGCGGTGACGGGGGCCGACGCGGCAGGGGCGGCAGGGGCCGCTTCCGGCGCCGGCTCGGCGGTGGGAGCAGGGGCCGCTGGTTCGGCCTCGGCGGGCGCTTCGGCCTCAGGGGCGGACTCGGCCGTCGCGGCGGGAGCCGCAGGCTCCGCGTCCGCCTCGCTTGCCGGGGCGGCCTTCTTGGCGGCCTGCTTGGCCGGCTTGGCTTCCTTCTTGGGCTCTTCGGGCTGCTCGTCGCGGATGAGCCCGTCGCGCTCGGCTCTGCGGCGGACGCGGTCGGCCTGCGCCTCGACGACGCTCGACGAATGGCTCTTCACGCCAATGCCGAGCGCCTCGCACAGGTCGAGCGTCTCCTTGTTCGTGAGCCCGAGCTCTCGAGCGAGCTCGTAGACGCGGATCTTTCCTGCCAAGTGCTTCGTAGCCCCTTGTGAGTGAATGCGGTCGCGCCGGCGCCGGTAGGGCCGAACGGGACAGTTCTCCAGTCTCGCGCAGACCACCGGTCCGACACGAAAGGTCTTGTGGTCGGGCCGCCGGGACCGGCCTCAGCCGTCCAGCTCGATCCCACCCCGGAGGGCCCGGACGGCATCCGGATCGACGGGAACCCGGAACGCCCGTTCGAACGAGCGGTGGCGCACTGCCTGGTCGAGGCACCGGACCGAGCCTCGACACAGCCAGGCACCTCGACCCTCGATGCTACGGCCGAGCGCCAACGTTCCGTCGCTCCGTCGCCCCACCCGGACCAGCTCCGCCACCGGACGGACCTGCCGGCAGCCCACACACGTGCGGTGGGGCGACGGCGTGCGCGCTATGCGTCGGCCCCTTCGTCCGTGACCGGCGCTTCCTCGGCCGGCGCTTCCTCGGCCGATGCCTCGCTGGTGGCCGCTTCGCCGTCGGTGGCCCCTTCGCCGTCGGTGGCCCCTTCGGCGTCGGTGGCCGCCTCGGCCTCGGTCGACGTCTCCGCGGAAGAAGACTCCGCGGAAGACGACTCCCCCGCCGCCGACGAGTCTTGTCCCGCGGCGGCCTGATCCTCAGCTGCGTGCTGCCACTCCTCGGCGGACAGCGCCGGCCCGCCCTCCGCCGGCTGCCACACCTGCTCGCCGGTCTCGGGGTCCACGATCCACTCGCCCTCGGCCCAATCCTGGTTGCCGTAAGCCTCTTCCTCGGCGAGCTGGGTCTCGCTCTTGATGTCGACCCGCCAACCCGTGAGCCGGGCGGCGAGGCGGGCGTTTTGGCCCTCCTTGCCGATGGCCAGCGACAACTGGTAGTCGGGCACGATGACCTCGGCCGTGCCGGTCTCGGGGTCGATGCGGACCTCTTTGACCTTGGCCGGCGACAGCGCCTTGGCCACCAGATCCTGCGAGTCCTCCGAGAACGGGACGATGTCGATCTTCTCGCCGCGCAGCTCGGTGACGACTTGGCGCACGCGGGCTCCCCGGGCGCCGACGCAGGCACCGACGGGGTCGACGTTGGGGTCGTTGGACCAGACCGCGATCTTGGTGCGGTGACCGGGTTCGCGGGCACACGCCTTGATCTCCACGACACCGTCGGCGATCTCGGGGACCTCGAGCTCGAACAGCCGCTTGATCAGACCCGGGTGGGTGCGGCTGACGACGATCTGGGGGCCCTTGGACGTCTTGCGGACCTCGACGATGTACGCCTTGAGCCGGCTGTTCGGCTCCGGGCGCTCATAGGGGACCTGCTCGGCCTGGGGCAGCAGCGCCTCGACCCGACCGAGGTCGAGCAGCGTGTAGCGCGCGTCGTTCTGCTGGATGATGCCCGTGACGATGTCGCCTTCGCGACCCGCGTACTCCTCGTACTTCATCTCGCGATCGACTTCGCGCAGGCGCTGCATCATCACCTGGCGGAACGTCTGCGCGGCGATGCGGCCCATCGTGGCGCGATCGGGTGTCACGTCGAGCTCGGGGCCGAAGGGCTCACCGTCTTCGTTGAGCTCCTGGGCGAAGATGCGCATCTCACCGTCGTCGGGGTTGATGGTCACCCAGGCGTACTCGTACGCGTCGGGAAGGCGCTTGTAGGCGGACTCGAGGGCGTCGGCCAGGGCGGCGAGCACCGTGTCGACCGAGATCGCCTTCTCGGCGGCCAAGACCTGGAGCGCCTCCATCATCTCGGGGTTGCTGCTGCTCATGATGCTGCCTTCCTCTTTCGGCCCTTGTGGTTGCCCGAGCGCGCCGGGCCCGCGGCGCCCCAGGCGAAGACCGTGCGCGCCCGCTCGATGTCGCCGTACGCGAGGTCGATGACCGAGCCAGTGGCCGACTCGGCGGCCACCACGGCCTCCGCGTCGCCGCCGGTGATCGCGAGACGAATGCCCTGGTCATCGGCACTTTCGAGCGTGCCCAACAGACGGCGCGGGCCGTCGAAGCCGGCGACTGTCTTGATGTTGACTTCGGCGCCGATCGTGCGGCGGAAGTGCGCGGGGGTGCGCAAACGCCGCTCGACACCTGGACTCGACACCTCGAGCGTGTAGCGCCCCGCGATCGGGTCGGCCTCGTCGAGACCACCTGACACCGCGCGGGTGGCGGCGGCGATGGCGTCGAGGTCGATGCCACCCGGGCGGTCGACCGCGACCCGCAGCACACCGCCCGACTCCTCCACGTCCCACAGCTCGACGCCGAGGGGTCCGAGCAAGGGCTCGATGAGCGCGGTCAGATCGGTCGTGGCCATGGGCACCTCCTTCGTCGAGTCAAGGCCGGATCGAAACAAAAGGCGTGGGCAGAGCCCACGCCTTCGAGCATCCGGCTGGATGTGGCTGGTCAACTATACCGGTTCTGGCGGGCGATCGGCGCCCGCCCCGACGATCCCGATGACGATCAGCGGGACGTCAGTACGACCGGCCGACGACGGCTTCCAGGCCTGGCTCCGTGTCGCTGTCCGGCACCGATCCGTCGGGGCGCAGCAGGCAGCGCACGGTCACGGCCGAAGTGGCCAGCTCTTCCTCGCCGCCTTCGCCGAGATCGGCCCACAGCAGCCGCGCGAACCCCCCGGCAGCCACTTCGGCGGCTTCGGCGACCGACGTGGCCGCCACGGTGCGAGCGTCGCGAGCAGCGAGTGCCGCGTCGTGCAGCGATTGTTGGATCGTGTCGAGCAGGCCCGGCACCGCCCCCGCGACCGACCCCACCGAGGTGGGCACCTTCGTGCCGTCGTCGCGGCGTACGAGCGTGACCTCGCCGTTTGCCAGATCGCGGGGCCCGACCTCGAGCCGCACCGGCACGCCTTTGAGCTCCCACTCGGTGGCCCGGCGTCCGAAGCTGAGGTCCGTGCGAGCATCGAGCCGCACCCGCACCCCGGCTGCGGTCAG
The DNA here is from genome assembly GCA_035547835.1 of Acidimicrobiales bacterium. Taxonomy (NCBI): domain Bacteria; kingdom Bacillati; phylum Actinomycetota; class Acidimicrobiia; order Acidimicrobiales; species Acidimicrobiales bacterium. The sequence continues at coordinate 55,304 of DASZTW010000014.1, read as the reverse complement.
GTCGGTGACGAGCTGGTCCGCCGCGGCACCGGCACCGTCCTCGTCGCGCACCAACATGACGACTGCTTGGATCGGTGCGACGTGCGGCGGCAGGCGGAGGCCGCGATCGTCGCCGTGGGTCATGATCAGCCCACCGAGCATCCGGGTCGACGCACCCCACGAGGTGGTCCACGCCAGCTCCTCGACCCCCGCATCGCTCTGGAAGCGGATGTCGAACGCCCGAGCGAAGTTCTGGCCCAGCTCGTGGCTGGTACCCATCTGCAACGCTTTGCCGTCGACCATCATCGCTTCGCAGGTCAGCGTGTTCGTGGCGCCCGGGAAACGTTCGCTGGCGGTCTTGCGACCCGCGAACACGGGGATCGCCAGCACGTCGACCATGAAGGCCCGGTACACGTCGAGGAGGATCCGGCGAGCGAAGGCGGAGGCGTCGGCCTCGTCAGCGTGGGCGGTGTGCCCTTCTTGCCACAGGAACTCGCTGGAACGGAGCAACAGCCGAGGCCGCAGCTCCCACCGCACGACATTGGCCCACTGGTTCAACAGCAACGGCAGGTCGCGGTAGCTCTGGATCCACTTGGCCATGTACTCGCCGATGACCGTCTCGCTGGTGGGACGCACCACGATGGGCTCCTCCAGCTCCTTGCCGCCCGCGTGGGTGACCACGGCCAGCTCGGGGCTGAAACCCTCCACGTGCTCGGCTTCGCGCTGCAGGTAGCTCTCGGGGATGAACAGCGGGAAGTACGCGTTCTCCACGCCGGCCGCCTTGATCCGGGCGTCGACTTCGGCCTGCATGCGCTCCCAGATGGCGTAGCCGTAGGGCCGGATCACCTGCGTGCCCCGCACCGGTCCGCTCTCGGCGAGGCCGGCCTTGGCGACGACGTCCTGGTACCAGCGCGGGAAGTCGTCTGCCTGGGGAGTCAGCACCGGTGCCTTGGCCATGGCGACCGATGGTACTGGCGCGATCGGAGCGGTCCGGCCGGCGGCTCGCCTCAGGCGGCGCGCACGAATCGGTCGGGCGCGTCAAGGACTGGGTTGGCGCTCGCGCCAACCCAACGCCACCTCACAGGCTGCGTCGAGTTGCACGTGGACCTGGTCGATCGTGATGCGGCCGTGCACCCACGACACCAGCGCGGTGTACCAGACCGCGTTGACCACGACGAGCACTTTCGACTGCTCGTCGTCGGTGAGCTCGCCGTCGATGGCCTTGCGCAGCACAGATTGCACGCCTTGGCCCATCTGCTGGTAGCAGGCCCACGCGTGCGGATCGTCCGACGAGCCGGCGAGGATCATCGCCTCGGCGAACTCGGGCGACCGCTGGAACGCACGCACGCCCGCGCGCAGCACCGACTGGAGCCGCTCGGCCGTGCCCAGCCCCTCGGCGGGACGGCGGGCGAGGTGCCGGTCGAGCTCGCTGGCCCACTCGACCAGCGCGGCCGCGACCACGTGGTCGCGCGACGAGAAGTACCGGTAGACGGTGCCGAGGGCCACGCCCGACCGTTCGGCCAGGGCACGCATCTGCACGTCCTCCACGCCGCCCTCGGTGATCATGGCCAGCGCGGCCTCGATCACGCGGTGGCGGCGCGCCCGTTGGTTGGGCGTCATGTCCTCCACCGAGGTCGGCAGCTCGCCGCTGGTACGGCTCATCGCGAGCGGCTCACTGGCTCAGCTTCAGCACCCGCTCGGCGTTGCCTCGCAGGAACTTCGGCCACACGTCGTCGTTGAACGGCACGGACTTCAGCTCGGTCGTGATCCGCTCCAGCGACAGCCCCATCGGGAAGTAGCCCGCGAAGATGACCTTGTCGGCTCCGCGCGTGTTCGCGTAGTCGATCACGGCCTTCGGGTAGTAGCGGGGCGCGAACGCGCTGGTCGAGTAGTACAGGTTCGGCCACTTCAACATGAGCTTCACGGCCAGGTCGGCCCAAGGTTCGCACCCGTGGCGGGTCACGAACGTGAGCTCGGGGAAGTCGAACATCACCTCGTCGATGTACTCGACTTTCTGCGGCTCCATCCGCACACGCGGGCCGGGGACTCCGGCGCAGCAGAACACCGCGATCCCCAACTCGGCGCACTTGGCATAGATCGGGTACATCAGTTTGTCGTTGATGGCGACCTGCGGAAACGTCCCGGCGGGGAACAGCCCGACGGCACGGATGCCCCACGTCTCGTACAGCCGCTGGATGTCGCGGATGCCGTCCATGCCTCTGTTGGGGTCGCCGGCCATCGACGGGATGAAGCGGTCGGGATGCAGCTTCATCGCCCGCTCCCCCACCTCGCCGTGCACGCCGATCATCCCCCGGTCGATCCCCCAGCGGTCCATTTCGTGGAGCGTGTAGTCGACCGGGTCGGCGACTTCCTTCAGCTCCTTGTCGGGCGGCGCTTTGAACATGTACTCGACCGGGAACTCGAAGTCTTCTTTCGACTCGCGGTCCTTGGTCTGTTGCGTGATGAAGGCGTACTGCTTCGCCATGTCCTTGGCCGGGAAGCCGAGCATGGTGTCGATGATCCCGACGTCGGTCGGCATTCCCATCAGCGGTTCTCCTCTTGAGGCCGTGGGTCGCGCGGCAAGCCGAGCACGCGCTCCCCGATGATGTTGCGCTGCACTTCGTCGCTACCCCCGGCGATGCGGATCGACGGGGCGCTGAGCAGCAGGTGCTTCCAGTACTCGTCGCCGCTGACCGCGGTGTGGTCGATCATGCCGGCGGGCCCCTGCACGCCGACCGCGAACCGGCTGGCATCTTTCAAGTAGCGGGCTTGGAGCAGCTTCATGCAGTTGGCTTCGGCGCCGGGCTGGCGTCCCTGGCTGATCGCGGTGCGCAGCCGGTAGCCCATGAAGCGCAGGCACTCGCCCGTGGCGTGGAGCCCAGCGAGCTGTTGGCGGACGCCCGGGTCGTTCAAGCGGCCGAAGCGGCGAGCCACCGCGACCAGGTCGTCAGTGGTGAACCGCCCTTGTCCACCGATCGACGCCCGCTCATTGGCCAGCGTGGTCCTGGCCACACCCCACCCACCGTCCACCTCGCCCACCACGGCATCGGCGGGCAAGCGCAGATCGGTGAGGAAGACCTCGGCGAAGTGCGACTCGCCCGTCATCTGGCGCAGCGGGCGGATCTCGATGCCCGGCGACGTCATGTCGACCACGAAGAACGTGATCCCGTGGTGCTTCGGCGCGGCGGGGTTGGTGCGGGCGAGCAGGATGCCCCAGTCGGCCGTGGTGGCGTTCGAGGTCCACACCTTCTGGCCGTTCACCACCCACTCATCGCCGTCGCGGACCGCCCGAGTGGTGAGGCCGGCCAGATCGGACCCGGCGCCTGGCTCGCTGAACAGCTGGCACCACAAGTGCTCGCCGCGCAACATCGCGCCCAGCAAGCGCGCTTTTTGGTCCGGCGATGCGTGGGCGATGAGCGTTGGACCCACCATCCCGATCGCCACCATGAACGCGCCGTTGCTCACGCCGAACTCGGCCTGCTCCTCAGCGAAGATCGTGGCTTCCGCCGCGCCCAGTCCCCTGCCGCCGAACGCCTCGGGCCACGTCAGGCCGGCCCAACCGCCCTTGAACAGCGTCGCCTGCCAGCCGCGGCACAGCTCGGCGTACTCGACCGCCAGCGACTCCTGGATCTCCGGCGGTGCGAGCGACACGTCGTTCCAGCGCGCCGAGAAGTCGTCGTCAGACCCTTTCGACGGCGCGTTGGCGGCGAGCCACGCGCGAGCTTCGGCGCGAAACGCCGCCTCGTCCGGTGTGTCGTCGAAATTCATCGAAACCGTTGCCGGTGCCGCACTTGCAGCCGATGCCGCCGCCATGGCAGGTGCCGATGTCTGTTCCACGGGCCAACATTAGAACGCGTTCTAGAAATCCCACCAACTGGGGGACTGCCGGTGCGGCGGGGCGAGATCAGTCGGTCGCGCGCTCGCGGCGGTGGATCAGTTCGATGCGCTCGGACGCGTGATTGGCGTCGTCGCCCTTGTCGGCCAACAGCGCGGCACGGTCCCGTTCGGCTTCGCGGGCCACCCGCGCCGTGTCGACGCGGGCCAACGCGGCTTCCACCCCGTGCTCGTGGATGAACGTCGCCCAGTCGACGAGCGTGTCGATCATCTCGGCTTCCGGCACCACGGCCACGTTGTTGCCCTTCACGAACAAGTGGCCGCGACCGCGACCACCGGCGATGCCGAGGTCGGCGTCGCGCGCTTCGCCGGGGCCGTTCACCACGCAGCCCATCACCGCGATCTGCAACGGGAGGTCGCGATCTTCCAGCGCGTCCTGCGCGCGCCGGGCGAGGTCGATCACGTCGATCTCGGCACGACCGCACGACGGGCAGGCGATGAGGTCGAGGCCTTTGCGCTCACGCAGGCCCATCGATTCGAGCAACTGCCGCCCAGCCCGCGCCTCCTCCACCGGGTCGGCGGTGAGCGAGTAACGGATCGTGTCGCCGATGCCCTCGGCCAACAGCGTGGCGATGCCGGCGGTGGCCTTCACGAGCCCCGCGGGCGGCGGACCGGCCTCGGTGACGCCCAAGTGGAGGGGCGCGTCGGTGACCTCGGAGAGTTGGCGATATGCGGCGATCATCAGCGGGACGCTCGACGCCTTGACCGAGATCTTGTAGTCGTCGAACCCGATCTCGGCGAACAGCGCCATCTCCCACTGCGCGGACTCGACCATGGCCTCCGGAGTGGCGCCGCCGTACTTCTCGTACAGGGCGGGATGCAGCGACCCGGCGTTCACACCGATGCGGACCGGCACACCGCGGTCCTTGCACTCGCGCGCCACGGTCTTGATGTGCTCGGGGTTCTTGATGTTGCCCGGGTTGAGCCGCAGGCCGTGCACGCCCGCTTCGAGCGCTTCGAGCGCTCGGCGGTACTGGTGATGGATGTCGGCCACGATCGGCACCGGCGAGCGCGGCACGATGTGGGCGAGGCCCTCGGCCGCTTCGACCTCGTTGCACGTGCAGCGCACGATGTCGGCGCCGGCAGCAGCAAGGGCGTAAATCTGCTGGAGCGTGCCTTCGACGTCGGCCGTCTTGGTGATCGTCATCGACTGCACCGTGACCGGCGCGTCGCCGCCGACCGCCACCGGATTCGACGGGTGTCGCAAGACGAGTTGACGGGTGGGCCGCCGCGGGAACTTGGTGCTCTCGGGTGCTTCCATCAGCGCGAGGTCGCCGGGGTCACTTGATGCTCACCGGATTCACGATGTCGAGGTAGAGCGTCGACGCGAACAGCCCCGCCAGCAGCACCACCACCACGTACGTGACCGGCAGGAGCCGGCTGACATCGGCGAAGTAGCGCCGCTGCCCGCGGCGCATCTCCTGCACCTTCTCGTAGACGGCCACCACCACGTGCCCGCCGTCGAACGGCAGCAGCGGGATCAGGTTGAACAAGCCGATGAACACGTTGATCAAGACGAACAAGCTCAGCACCGCGGTGATGCCGTCGGCCTGCGCCGCCGACGTGGTGATCTGGAACACGCCCAAGATCGACAGCGGGCGATCGTCACTGGCGCTCGACGAAGACGAGGACGACGACTGGCTGGTGTGGTTGGAATTCGACGTGACGGTTGGTCCGGCCTCGTCATGGCTCGTGTGGGTCAGCTGGTGGAAGAACCCGCTGATCCCCGTCGGGCTCACCAGATCCGCGAGACCTCGGACCGACTGGTTGGCGACGGTTCCGACGTCGCGGAACGTCTGCGGCACCGCGTCGACCACGCCGACCCGCTCGGTGGGCAACTGCGGCGTGATGCCGAGCAGACCCTCTGACGGGTCGTCGGGCTGGTGCCCGAGTTGGACAGTGGCCCGCTCGGTCGCCCCCTTGTGCGAGTAGACGATGGTCACCTTCTGGTCGGGGTGGGCTGCCACGGCCTCGCGCAGCGCGTCGAAATCGCGCACCGACACCCCCGCGACCGATTGGATCCGGTCGCCGGGACGCAGGCCGGCCGCCGCGGCGGCGGAACCGCTGCTCACCGTGTCGACCGACCAGTTCTTCACCGCGCCGGCACTGCCGAACAAGCTGCCGCCTTGTACGCCCACCATCGTGAGCAGCACGAAGACGAGCACCAACGCCTGCAAGAAGTGCATCGCGGAGCCAGCCACCGCGACGCCGAGCCGGTCACGGAACTTCCCTTGCCGGTATGCCCGGGGCTCGTCCTCGGGAGCCACCTCGTCGAGGTTGTTCATCCCGACGATCTTCACGTACGCACCGACCCAGATCGCCTTGATGCCGTACTCGGTCTCGCCGCGGCGAAACGACACGAGGCGAGGGCCGAACCCGAGAAAGAACTCGGTGACCTTCATGCCGGCCCGCTTGGCCATGAGGAAGTGGCCGAGCTCGTGCAGGAAGATCATCAAGATCAGGCCGACGAGCACGAGCAGACCCCACCAGCCCGTCTTGGCCACGATCAGCGCGATGACCGCGAGCAGGACACCGGCCCACAGCCACTGGCCACTCGGTGGCTCGGCCGGTTGGTCAGGGGCGGCTGAGGTGGCCGGCCCGATGCCCGACGGCGCGGGGGCATAGCCACCCGGCGGCGGCGGAGGCGCGACGATCGACGGCGCGTCGCCGTCTCGGTCGTGGTTCGGTCTGCGCACGCTCGCTCCGGTGGGTCAGGTCAGTTCCGTGTGGCCCAAGCCGTGGCCAACACCTCACGAGCCAGAGCCCGAGCGGTGCGGTCGGCTTCGATCACCTCATCGGCCGAACCGGCCGTCCCCCCATCATGCCGGGTCAGCACCCGTTCCAGGACCTCAGGTATCGCGTTCCACGGGATCTGCCCTCCGAGAAACGCCTCGACGGCCACCTCGTTGGCGCTGTTCAGCCAGGCCGGGGCGGTGCCGCCCACGCGACCGGCCTGGTAGGCCAGACCAAGGCACGGGAACGCGTCGAGATCCGGAGGCTCGAAGTCGAGGTGCCCGAGCGTCGACCAGTCGATGCGGCCGTACGGGGTGCGACCGCGCTCGGGCCACGCCAGCGCGTAGCCGATGGGCAGCCGCATGTCGGGGAGCGAGACCTGCGCGATCGTCGAGCCGTCGGTGTACTCGACCATCGAGTGCACGATCGACTGCGGGTGGACCACCACCTCGATCTGATCGAAGCCGATGCCGACCCCTGCCGGGCCGGCCGGCACGCCGAACAGCTCGTGCGCCTCGATCACCTCGAGGCCCTTGTTCATCAGGGTCGACGAGTCGATCGTGATCTTCGGTCCCATGCTCCACGTGGGGTGCGCCAGGGCGTCGTCGATGGTGACGTTGGCGAGCTCCCCGGCAGTGCGCCCGCGGAACGGCCCGCCGCTCGCCGTGAGGACGAGGCGGCTGACCGCGGAGGGGGCTTCGCCATCCGCGCCGGCCGCCCGAAAGCCACCGGAGCGCAGGCACTGGTGGAGCGCGCCGTGCTCGGAGTCGACCGGGACGAGCTCGGCGCCGGCGGTGCGCCGGGCGCGCTGCACCACCGGTCCGGCGGCGATCAACGACTCCTTGTTGGCGAGCGCCAGCCGTCGCCCCGCGATCAGCGTCGCCAGCGTGACGCCGAGACCTGCGAAACCGACGACCCCGTTGATGCACACGTCGGCTTCTGCGCCGAGGCTGGCGAGCGCCTCGCGCCCCGCGCGCAACTCGCACCCTGAGGGGAGACGCTGCGCGAGCTCCGACGCCACCGTGTCATCGGCGACGGCCACGATGCCCGGCCGCAGCGTGTCCGCCTGGGCGACCAGCAGATCCGGGTTGCGGCCGCTGGCGCCGAGCGCCACCACCGTGAACCGATCAGGCTCGGCCAAGGCGACGTCGATCGACTGCGTGCCGATCGATCCGGTCGAACCGGCGATGGCAACGGTGGTGGTCACGATGCCCCCGCCTTCCCGGCGGTCAGTAGTGGAAGTGGAACGCGGCGATCAGGTAGTACGCCGCGGGCAGGGCGAACAGCAGCCCGTCGATACGGTCGAGCAGGCCGCCGTGGCCGGGCAGCAGGTTGCCCATGTCCTTGACGCCGAGGTCGCGCTTGATGACCGACTCGCACAGGTCACCGATGGGGGCCACGATGCCGATCGCCAGGCCGAGCAGGAAGCCGGCGCCCACCCCGCGGTACACGCCGACCTTCAAGATGCCGATGATGACACCCATCACGATGGCGGCGACCAGGCCGACGATGGCCCCCTCGCGGGTCTTGTTGGGGCTCACCGGCGACAACGGCGTCCGGCCGATGCTCTGACCGCCGAAGAAGGCGCCGACGTCCGCGGCAACCACCACCACGATGATCCCGATCAACATGCTGCGACCCTGGTGGGCCAACAGGAACTGGGCGGCGAACGAGGCCAGGACCCCGATCCACACCACGCCGAGCAGCGTCGTGCCCACCCCTTCCAGGACGGGCGCGTTGCCACCTGCTCCGATCACGTACCACGCCAGTGCGGTGATCAGCGCGAGCACCAACAGCAACGGCACCGCTTGGGCGCCCTTCCAGTACGTGGCGAGCGGCAGCCCGGCAGCCGCCACCAGACCGACGGGCACCGCGGCCCGGGCGCCGCCTTGGATCGTGGCGCCGAAGAACTCCCATGCGGCGACGGCGGCAGCCGCGGTGACGGCGAGGATGCCGATCTTCGGCGGTGCCAGGCCGATGAGGATGATCGCCGCGATGCCGAGGCCGATCCCGACGGTGGCGGCGGTCTGGATGTCACGACCGGGCCCACCGCCAGCACCGCCATCGTCCATGCCCGCCACGTGGCGCCGAAGCGGCCGCCGCATCGGTCGGTGACGCGGCGCCGCCTCCTGCTCGTCGTCGTACGCGTCGTACACGCCACCTACCATCGCCGGCTCCGGTTCGTCGAGCTCGGCGAAGGGGTCGCTGTCGGGGGCGCCGACCCGCGTGGGATCGAGCGCGCCGACGCGGGACTCCTCGTCGCCGAGGGCGGACATGTCGTCGTAGTCACCTTCGGACCAGTCGTGGTTGTCGCCGCGCCAACGAGGCGGCGACGCGAACGACGACCAGGCTTCGAGGTCATCGTCTTCGGACGCGATCACCTTCGGGACCTCTCCAGTCGGCGGATCGGTCCAGTGCGGCAGCTCGACCGGCTGGGACGGGTCGCCGTCGGCCGTCTCGTCGTGCTCGGCCCCGCTGGCCTCGTCGCCCCACAACGGCTCTCGTTGGCTGCCGTACGCGGCGTACTCGTCGGGTTCGGCGTACTGGTCGGCGGCGCCGAACTCGGCAGGTGACGTGGAGCCGCCGGCGACGCCGTGGTCGCCCAGATCTGCCGCCTGTTCGGGAATCGGCGCGTCATAGCCGGTGTCGTCGTAGGTGGGCGCGCCGTACTCCGGGGGTGCTTCGGCCGGCGGGTCCCATTGGGTCTCGCCCCAGGGCCCGCCTTCGGTGTCGGCCCAGCCGGCGTCGTCGTCGCCCCACGAGGCCGACGGCGGTGGTTCGGGGGGTGGCACGACCGCCGGGCGCGCGACGTCCTGCGCTCGTTCGGCGTCGCTCAGCGGGAACCGCAACGTGGGCCGCGGTCCCTCGGCGGGCGGCGCCGGCCGCTCGCCGGGTCGGGGCTCCATGTCGGACAGGCGTGGGGCGACGTCGCCGCGCTCGATCGCCTCTTGGGCTTCCTCCGCTCCGATGATGCGCACACCCTCGGTATCGGGCTCACCATCTTCCGGGGACTGCGCGAAGTGATCGGTCATGCGGACCTCCTGGCGGTCACGATTCGAGCAACTCCCGCTCCTTGGCCTCCAGCGCCTGGTCGATCTCGGTCTCTTTGGCGTGGGTGACCTTGTCGAGCTCTTTTTCTGCCCGCACCAACTCGTCCTCGCTCAGATCTCCGTCCTTTTCGAGCCCACCGAGCTCGTGGCGGGCCGCACGGCGGAGGTTCCGGACGTGGATGCGGCCCTCTTCGGCCATCCCACGGACCAGCCGCACGAGCTCGTGGCGGCGTTCCTCGGTGAGCGCCGGAAACGAGAGCCGGATGACATGGCCGTCGTTCGAGGGGTTCAGGCCGAGATCGGAGTTGCGGATCGCCTTCTCGATGGCCGCCATCGACCCCTTGTCGAACGGCGCCACCAGGAGTTGGCGGGCCTCGGGCACCGAGAAGCTGGCGAGTTGCCGCAATGGGACGTCGGCCCCGTAGTACTCCACGACGAGACGCTCGACCAGCGCAGAGCTGGCGCGGCCGCTGCGCACACCGGAGAACTCCGATCGGCAGTGCGCAACCGCCTTGTCCATCTTGTCGGTCGCCTCTTCGAGGACGACGCCGACCATCTCGTCGCTCACGACACCAACGTACCGATCGTGCGCCCCTCCAGCAGGGACCGCACGTTGCCTTCGCCCATCAGGTCGAACATCACGATCGGCAGGTTGTTGTCCATGCACAGCGTGATGGCGGTGGCATCGAGGGCCCGGAGACCCTGATTGAGCACGTCGAGGTACGAAACGCGGTCGAGCTTTCGGGCATCGGGGTTCTGGCGGGGATCGTCGGTGTAGATGCCATCGGTTCCCGAGTGGCTACCCTTCAGGAGCGCCTGGGCCTCGATCTCGACGGCCCGCAGCGCGGCGGTCGTGTCGGTGGTGAAGAACGGGTTGCCGGTCCCACCGGCGAAGATCACCACCCGGCCCTTCTCCAAGTGGCGGATGGCCCGACGCCGGATGTAGGGCTCGGCGACCTGCGCCATGTGGATGGCCGACTGCACCCGGGTGTCCTGACCGAGGCGCTCGAGCAGGTCCTGCAACGCCAGCGCGTTGATGACGGTGGCCAGCATGCCCATGTAGTCCGCCTGCGCCCGGTCCATCCCCGCGCCGGCGCCCGCCATGCCGCGCCAGATGTTGCCGCCGCCGACCACGATCGCGATGTCGACCTCGAGGTCGCGGCGCACGTCGACGATGTCGCGGGCCAGGCGACCGACGACGTCGCCATCGATGCCGAACCCCTCGCGGCCGGCGAACGCTTCACCGGAGAGCTTGAGCAGGACCCGGTTCCAGCGGGGCTGGGGCCCGTCGGTGGAAGCCTGGCCGTCCGTCCGCCCCGTGCCTGCGTCGTCGGTCACGCTAGGGGATCTCCTCGTGGAGGTGGTGGAGGTGGGTGCGGCGCCGTCGGCGCCGCCCCGCACCGTAGATCAGGCGCCGATGTACACCTGCGCGAAGCGCACGAGCTCGGCGTTGCCCAGCAGCGCCTTGACCGTCTGCTTCTCGTCGCGCACGAACTTCTGCTCGAGCAGCACGCGCTCGGCGTACCAGCCGCCGAGGCGTCCCTGCACGATCTTGTCGAGCGCGGCCTCGGGTTTGCCCTCGGCGCGGGTCAAGTTGGTGAGCGTCTCACGCTCGGCGTCGACTTCCTCGGCAGGGACTTCGTCGCGGGTCAGGTACGGCGGTTTGGTGAAGGCGATGTGCACTGCGAGGTCGTGGGCGAGCTCCGGCGTGCCACCCGAGAGCTCGACGATCACGCCGTTGACGCCACGGCCGTCCTGGCGGTGTAGGTAGGTGTCGAGCAGGTTCCCGGGCGCGGCCTCGACGCGGATCACGGCGCCGACCTCGATGTTCTCCTTCAACGTGACCTTGAGGTCGTCGACCGCGTCCTTGACGCTGTCGGCCGCACCGGCGCCGTCTGCGGCCACGCGGTCGGCCAGCGTCTGGACCAACTCGGTGAACTGGTCGCTCTTGGCCACGAAGTCGGTCTCGGACTTCAACTCCACGACGGCCGCTGCGTCGCCCACGCGGGCGATGGCGACGGCGCCCTGCGAGTTCTCGCGGTCGGCGCGCCCGGCGGCCTTCGACAGGCCCTTCTCGCGCAGCCACTTCGCCGCGGCTTCGGAGTCCCCGTCGTTTTCGGTGAGCGCCTTCTTGGCGTCCATCATCCCGGCGCCGGTGGACTGGCGCAGGGCTTGTACGTCTTTGGCAGTGAAGTTGGCCATTGCTCAGCCTTCGGTGGTCTCGGTGGTGGCCTCGCCAGTGGGGCCGGCCTCGGTCTCGGCGGGTACCGCGGCCTCGGCTGCCGGCGCCGGTGCAGGCGCGGGCGAAACCGCGGCTGCCGGTTCGGCTGCCGGCGGTGCAGCGTTGGTCGCAGGGGCGGGTGGGGGTCCGGCCGTGGTCGCCGCGGCGACCCGCGCCTCACGGTCGGCGGCCTGGGCAGCGGCCTGGCGTCGGGCCTCGGCTTGCTCGGCCGCCACACGGGCTTCGTCTTCGGCGGTGCGGCGCGGGCCGGCGTCAGGCCGACGACGCTGCGCGATGTGACGGCCTTCGTCGACCGCCTCGGCGATCACGCGGCACAGCAGCGAGCCGGATCGCATGGCGTCGTCGTTGCCCGGCACGACGTACTGCACCAGATCGGGATCACAGTTGGTGTCGACGAGGGCCACGATCGGGATGCCGAGCTTCTTGGCCTCGGTCACCGCGATGTGCTCCTTCTTGGTGTCGAGCACGAACACGACGTCGGGGAGCTTCTCCATGTTGCGGATGCCGCCGAGGTTGCGCTCGAGCTTCTCGAGCTCGCGGCTCACGCGCAGCGCTTCCTTCTTGGGCATCGCGTCGAACTCGCCGGAGTCACGCTGACGCTCGTACTCGAGCATCTTGTTGATCCGCTTCGACATGGTCTGGAAGTTGGTGAGCATCCCGCCCAGCCAGCGCTGGTTGATGTACGGCATGCCGCACTTCTCGGCGTAGGACTGCACCGGCTCCTGGACCTGCTTCTTCGTGCCGACGAACAAGACCGTGCCGTCGTCGGACACGGTGTCGCGCACGAAGGTGTAGGCGGTCTCGATGCGCTCGAGGGTCTGCTGGAGATCGATGATGTAGATCCCGTTGCGCTCACCGAAGATGAAGCGCTTCATCTTCGGGTTCCAGCGACGGGTCTGGTGGCCGAAGTGGACTCCGGCCTCCAGCAGCTGCTTCATCGTGACGACGGGCGCCATGGCGCTCGCTCCTTTCCCCAACGGTTGACGGTGCCGCCACGTGCGCGCCGAGGCGACCGTGGGATGACGTGGCGGGTGACGAGCTGACCCAGCGGTCGCTGAGCCGAGCGTCCACTGTAGCCGCACACCCGCCGAGTCCGGGAAGCGAGATCCGCCCCAGCGGGCCACGGCACCGATCAGCGGCCGCCGTCGAGCGGCACCAGGACGGCTCCGCCGCCCGACGACCACAGCGTGGCCGGGTCGAGGTAGACGTCGCCCCGCCGCGCACCCACGTGCAGCCTGGCGCCCGAGGTCCCGATGGGCTCGCCGAGGGTGACGCGCTGGCCGAGCCGCACCTCGATCGTGGCCAACCCCACGTACGACGTGCGGATGCCGTCGGCATGCAAGATCGTCACGTCGAGCGATCCGGCCACCCGCCCGGCGAAGGTGACCGTGCCGGCCGCGGCCGCGCCCACGGTGGTGCCCGGTGCCGTGGCGTACTCGATCCCGCGGTTGCCCGGTCCGTACGGGCTGGCCGGCGCGCGGAACGGGTCGACGACGGGGGCGGCGACCGGCGGTACGTAGTGCACCAGCCCTGCCGTCGAGATGGTTCGAGCGCGCCCATGGGGTGACGTTGCCGACCGGGTGGCGGCGCTGGCGACGAGCGCGCCGCCGAACAGCGCGGTCGCGGCGAGCACGGCCGCGGCGAAGCGCGTCGAACGGCGGTGGGTGTCCGCCCCAACGACGCGCCCGGCGAAGCGTGTCCTGCGGAGGGTGGGAGCGGTCGGCATCTCGCCTCCCTGCCGTGGCACGAGCGGTGCGACGGCGTCGTGTGTCGTGGAAGGCGGCGACAGCCGCGAGCCCCTCACGGTCGGGTTGCCGTGCGGGGTTGGGTTGCTGTTCGGGGATCCCGTCAGGCGCGGGGGTGCGTCGCGTCGTACACCTTGCGGAGGCGTTCCTTGCTCACGTGGGTGTACAGCTGCGTGGTCGACAGGTCGGCGTGGCCGAGCAGCTCCTGGACCGCTCGGAGGTCGGCACCGCCGTCGAGGAGGTGGGTGGCGAAGGTGTGGCGCAGCGCGTGGGGGTGGGTGGGGCTGGCCGAACGGCGATCGAGCACCCGTCGCACGTCACGAGGTTGCATCGGTCGGCCGCGGCTGTTCACGAACACGAAATCGGCGGCGGCGTCGCTGGTGGCCAGCGCGGGGCGCTCGTCGTGCAGCCAGGCCACCAACGCGTCAACGGCGGGCTCGCTGAGCGGGACGAGCCGTTGCTTGGAGCCCTTGCCCCACACGGTGAGGCGCGCACGACCGAGATCGACGTCGCCCGTGCGGATGCCGCACAGCTCACCCACCCGGAGGCCACTGCCGTAGAGCACCTCGAGCAGCGCGTCGTCGCGGCATCGCCGTGCCCGGGCGTCGGGACGGTCGTCGGTGGGCCCGCCCGCGGGCGCTTCGTCGAGGAGGTGCTGCAGCTCGGCGCTGCCGAGGACGTGCGGGAGGCGGCCGTCGCCCTTCGGGGCGGACAGCTCCAGCGTGGGGTCGACGTCGAGCACGCCGGTGCGCCGCAGCCACCCGAAGTAGCGCCGCAGCGCCGAGGCTCGCCGGGCGATCGTGCGGCGTTGCTTGCCACCGGACGCCAAGAAGGCCAGGTAGCGCCGCAGGACCTTCCGATCGACGGCGGCAGGACCCGTGGCGCCGAGCCGACCCGCCCAGTCGACGAAGTTGGCGAGGTCGGCCCGGTAGGCCTTGACGGTGTTGGCCGACAGCGAGGTGAGCGACGCGAGGAACGCGTCGACGCGCCACTCGCTGGCCTCCTCGTCACGCTCGGCTGCCGACGGCCCTCCCACGGCGTCAACGGTACCGGCGACGCCCGACCGCCACGGTGACCACATGGGTCGAGATCGGGCCCCCGGCGGCGCACCGCGGGCCGTCATCGGGCGATCCGCTCGAACCACGCCCCGGCTTGGGCGATCCAACCCGCGTCGCGCAGCTCGGTCAGCGCCTCTGCGACGTCACCGACCGACCAGTCGAGCCGGCCGACCAGCCCCGCCAAGGTGACGGGCTGCCACGCGACGGCGTCGAGCAGGCGACTCCCCTCCGGCGAAGGCACGGGTCGAGAGTCCGCCTCCCGCGCCGCCGGCGCCTCCTCCGCCAGGCCCAGCTCGAGCAGCACGTCGGCCGCGTCGCGGGCGACACCCGCGCCGTCGAAGATCAAGGCGTTGGTGCCCTCGCCCGCGCGCAACCCGACCGCACCGGGCACGGCCAGGACCGGCACGTTGCGTCGCATGGCCTCTTCGACGGTGTACATCGACCCACCCTTGGCGGGCGACTCCACCACGACCAGCACGTCGGCCAAACCGGCGATGACCCGGTTGCGGGCCGGGAAGCGCCACCGGTTGGGCCGGACCCCCAGCGGCACTTCCGACAACAGGACACCCGTCTGCGCCACCCGTGCCCACAACTCAGCGTGCTCGTGCGGGTAGACGACGTCGAGCCCCGAAGCGACCACGCCGATCGGGGGTGCGCCGCCCCGTTCCGCGGCCCGCAGCGCGCCCCGGTGCGCCGCCCCGTCGATGCCGCGCGCGAGGCCGGACACCACGCCGACACCGGCCCGGGAAAGGGCGAAGCCCAGCTCTTCGGCGAAGCGGCGGCCGCGCTCGCTGCACCGCCGGGTGCCCACCACGGCGGCCCTCGGCCCGGCGATGCAGCCAGGGTCGCCGGCGTGGAACAGCACCGCGGGCGGCTCGGGGTCGTCGACCAGCGCCCGTGGGAACGACGGACCACCGTGCACCGTGACGCCGACCGCGGCTTCCTCGTGACGCGCCCAGAAACCCGCCACGTCGACCAGTCGCGCTTGGCGCTGCCAGGTGGCGAGCATTGCGTCCCAGGACCGGCCGTTGAGCCGACCGGCGAGCTCGGGACGAACGCCGAGCGACCCATCGAGGACACGTCGCCAGGCGCCTTGGGCGCCGAACGAGCGCAGCAGGTTGGCGAGGCGGACCGGGCCCATGTCGTCGAGCAGCAACATGGCGGCGATCCACGCCGCGTCGGGCAAGTGGGGCAGGCCGCCGACCACCGCCCGCTCCGGCCGGTCTTCCGCGGCGGGCTCGGCGTGCTCGGCGGCCTTGGCGGCGTCAGCGGGTCGGCCTGGTCGCGCGGCGCCGGGGCCCGGGCCGACAGGGCCGTCGCCGGTGGAGGCGGGTGGAGCCAGACGCTCACCCAAGTCGGCCCACCAGGGCTCGCCACCCGACGGCGCGGCATCGGCGGGCGACGCACCGGCGCTCATGCCGCCACCTGGTGATCGGGCAGCGGGTCGACCCGCAGCTGCAGCGCCGTGAGGAACTGCCGCCGGTCGATGGGGCCGTCGCAACCGCTGAGATCGGCGATGGTGCGCGCCACCCGACGCACTCGTGCGAAGCCACGTGCGCTGAGCGTGCCGCGGCGGAGCGCAGCCTCGGCTTCCACGGTGGCGCCGCCGTCGAGCGCCGCCGCAGTGTCGAGATCGGCATCTGGCAGATCCGCGTTGCAGCGCACCCCGCGCCGCGCGGCCAGCTCACGCGCCTCGGCCACCCGCGCGGCGACGGACTCGGTGGTCTCGCCGGGCACCGCACCGATGAGCTCGTCGACATCAGGGCGGCCCACCACGACTCGCAGGTCGAAACGATCGAGCAGCGGTCCCGACAGCCGCCGCCGGTACCGCACACGATCGAAGTCGCGACACCGACACCGATCGACCGAGCCTTCGCCGCACGGGCACGGGTTCATGGCAGCGACCAGCAAGAAGCGCGCCGGTAGCTCGACGCTCAGCGCCGCGCGAGAGATCCGTATCGACCCGGACTCGAGCGGCTGGCGGAGGGCCTCGAGCACGTGCACGGGGAACTCACCGAGCTCGTCCATGAACAGCACACCTCCATGACTGCAGCTGATCTCGCCTGGACGCATCGCCGCGGAGCCGCCGCCGATCAGGCCCACGATCGTGGCGCTGTGGTGTGGCGCTCGAAACGGCGGTCGGGTGATGAGGCGACCCGGTGGCATCGGCTCACCGGCCGCCGACCACACGCGGGAGACGTCGCGCGATTCCTCGGGCCCGAGCGGGGGGAGCAAGCCCGGCAGGCGCCGGGCAAGCATGGTCTTGCCGGCCCCAGGTGGTCCCACCAGCAACAAGTGATGGCCGCCGGCAGCGGCGACCTCGAGCGCAGCGCGCGCCACGTGCTGGCCGCGCACGTCGTTGAGCTGCAACGGCGGCGGCAACGGTACGGGTGCAGGCGGCTGGGCAGGTTCGGGCCACGGCGCCTCGCCCTTCAACGCGAGCACCAGCTCGCGGAGGTCGCGGACCGGGCGCACGCGCCCGTGCGCCACGAGCGCGGCTTCGTGCTGGGCGGCGGCCGGCACGACGGCGGCGCACGACCCGAGCGCGTCGACGAGCGAGATCATCCCGGGCACCGGCCGGACGGTGCCGTCGAGGCCGAGCTCTCCGACGAACCCGAGCGACCGCACCTGCTCCGCGTCGACCTCCTCGCACGCGGCGAGCAGGGCCGCGGCGATGGCCAGGTCGAGGCCGCTGCCGATCTTGCGCAACGCGGAAGGTGCGAGGTTGACGGTGACCCGTCGGTGCGGAAACGGCACGTCGATCGCGGCGAACGCGGCACGGACGCGGTCGCGCGCCTCGCGACACGACGTGTCGGGCAGACCGACGACAGTGAACGTGGCCAGCCCGACGGTGACATGGACCTCGACGGTGACGGGCTGGCCGTCGACGCCGAGCAGAGTGGCGGAACGCGTGGTGGCGAGCACGGAGCCCTCCCAATGCGAGGTGATGGGAGGAGCGGCCGTCAGCCCGGCCCTCGAGGCACCACCAACGTAGCCAGCGGTTGTGACACGATGCGCGGCGACCGCGAGACTCGGCCCATGGGCCTCAACCCGTTCCGCCCCGAGGATCACTCGATCGGCGACTACGTGATGGCGGCGGTGGCCGTGCTCGCCTGCCTCGCGGCAGTGGCCTGGGCCGTGTTCGGCTGAGCCGGCACCGCGGACGAGCCATGGATCCCTGGGCCGACGACGAGGTGGACGTGCGGCGGGTGCAGCCGTACGAAGCCGTCAAGGTGTACCTCTGCCCGGGCTGCAACCAGGACATCCCTCCCGGGCTCGGCCACCTGGTGGCGGTCCCCAAGGCGGCACCCGATCTCCGGCGCCACTGGCACCGGGCGTGTTGGGCCAACCGGGGACGCCGCCGACCGGGGCGGCTGCGCTGAGCATCGCGCCGGGTCCCCGCCGGGCGGGGGTGCCGTTCACATCGCGGCGAGCCAGCTCCCGTGGAACCCGAACGGCACGCGACGTGGCAAGCGCACCCGCGCGACTTCCTTTAGGGCTTGCGCGTCGACGATCACCAGCGAGCTCTCGTCGCGATCACCGTCGTGCACGAAGTTGACCAACCAGCCGGCGTCCTCGTCCGTGCGGGTGGGGTCCGGGGCGAAGACCGCCTCGCCCGCGAAGGACCGCGGCCCGTACGAGTAGCGCTCGGAGGCACCGGTGGCGAGGTCGTGCTTCACGAATCCGTCGAAGTCGGCCACTTCGTCGGACCAGTCACGGGCCGCCGCGAGGTACCCGAAACGGGCCGGCTTGCCGGCTCGGCGGTCGTCGAGGCGCGGGAAGTCGGCCGGCCGGTCGTCGAGCGGCCCGTCGTGGACGCGACCGGCTGCGAGGTCGATGCGCCACCGGTGCAGTGTCGGAGGCGCCGCACTGTCGAGCTCGTCGGGCCCGAACGCGATGTTGAGGCGTTCGGCCCGGCAGCCTTCGACGACGACCGAGTCGCCGTCGTCGGACGCGTTGAGGAAGTGGAACACCCAGAACGGCTCGACGTCGAACCAGCGGACGGTCGCCGCAGGATCACGTCGGTCGAGGACGCCGATGCGCGCCCCGTTGGCGGGTTGCCACGAGATGCCGGCGCCGCCCGACAGCATCGCTCGGAGGTCGAAGATCGCCGGCAGGTCGAAGAACACCACACGCTGCTGCGATGCGGCGAAGTCGTGCATCATCACCGGCTTCGGCAGGTCGATGTCGACCGTGCGGATCAGGCTCCCCTCGGCGTCGGCCTCGTGGTAGCGGAGGTACGGCGGGAACGGGCTGTAGCCGAAGAACAACAACTCACCCGTGTCAGGGTCGACTTTGGGGTGCGCGGTCATCGGCCCGGCGAGCCGGCCGTCGAAGTCGTACTCGCCGACGGTTTGGAGGTCACCGGTCAGTTCGGTCGGCAGGGCAGCTTCCATGAGGGCGAGCAACCGACCTGCGTGGCGCACCACGTGCGTGTTGGCCGTGTTCTTCAGACCGCCGGCCTCGGCCACGACCTCGGGGTCGGGGGCATGGAACTCCGACAGGCCGCCGTAGAGCGCCCGCCCCGCCTTGCGCTCCGCTTGCAGGCCCCGCGACTGCACCCATCGGTTCCGGTAGCGCGCGGTGCCGTCGCGCAGCTCGACCGCGTGCACCATGCCGTCGCCGTCGAACACGTGGTAGCGGCCGAGCGGCGCGAACGCGGGGTTGGGGCCGTTGCGCATGAACGTGCCTTCCAACGCCTCGGGAAGTCGCCCGCTGACCTGCAGCGCGTCGGTGGTGAGCTCGTCGTGTACCGGCGCGAAATTGCCGGACAGATACGGGTTCGGTGCGGTGGCGGGACCCGACGCCATCAGCTCAGTCGCGGATCTGCTGGGCGAGGTAGTGCTGCTCACCCACCTGGCGCAGCAAGTCGACCTGCGTCTCGAGCCAGTCGGTGTGCGCTTCCTCGCTCACGAGCAGGTCTTCGAGCAGCTCACGGGTGCCGTTGTCGCCGAGCTCGGCGGCGCGGGCGATGCCGGCGTTGAACCGCGGGATGGCCTCGTGTTCGACCGCGAGATCGAGCTGCAGCGCCTCGACCATCGTCTCCCCGACGCGCAGCGCGCCGAGTCGTTGGAGGTTCGGCGCGCCCTCGAGGTACAGGATCCGGTCGATCAGCTTCTCGGCGTGGTGCATCTCGTCGATCGACTCGGCCCGGATCTTGTCGGCCAGTCGCTCAAAACCCCAGTTGTCGGCCATCTTGGCGTGCACGAAGTACTGGTTGATCGCCGTGAGCTCGGCGGTGAGGATGTCGTTCAGCAGCTCGATGATCTCGGGGTTGCCTTGCACGGTCGCCTCCTGATCCGGCAGTGGCCGGACCCTATCCCGTCACCGCCGCCGACCGAGGCGAACCGCGCGGCTCAGGCGCCGACCGGGGTGCGGATCTCGACTTGGCGGTTCTCGGCGAGGAGCGCCTCGACCGTCGGTCGGCAACCGCCACAGCGTGTCGCCGCACCACAGTGGAAGCCCACGGACTCCACATCGGTCGCGCCGGCGTCGATGGCGCCGCAGATGGCGCGGTCGCTCACCGAACGGCAGTGGCACACCATCATCGCCGTGCACCCGCTGGTGGGGGTTGTTCACACCGGTAGCCCCAGCGCGCCTGTTGCATGTCGTAAGGATGCCTTAACACCCTCACCTTTGTCAACCGCTCAGAACGCGGCGGGTAGGACCTCGATCTCGTCGCCCAGCACCGACGCCACGTCGAAACGGATGTCGGTAGGGGCGTGCCCTCGCGCCGACAACCACATCGAACCGAGCTTGCGGAGCCGCCGCTGCTTGGTCGGCGTCACGGCCAGCGACGGCGGACCGAACGCGGCGCTGCTGCGGGTCTTCACCTCACAGAACACGATGTCGCGCCCACGGGCCAGCACCAGGTCGATCTCACCCTCCCGCACACGCCAGTTGCGGTCGACCACGTCGTAGCCGCGGGCTTCGTACCAGGCCGCGACGAGATCCTCGCCGTGGGCTCCGAGCGCTCGACGCGGGTCGGCCATGGCGCCGGCGCGGCTACAGCTCGCGGCCCGGCAGCTCTTCGACGTTGACGTCCTTGAAGGTCACCACACGGACCGACTGGACGAAGCGGCTCTGGCGGTACATGTCCCAGACCCACGCGTCGGCGAGCTCGAGCTCGACCCAGGTGCGCCCGCCTTCG
Source organism: Acidimicrobiales bacterium (assembly GCA_035547835.1). NCBI lineage: Bacteria > Bacillati > Actinomycetota > Acidimicrobiia > Acidimicrobiales > Acidimicrobiales bacterium. The sequence goes on along the minus strand of DASZTW010000014.1, from coordinate 34,452 downwards.
TCGTGGACCGTCTTTGTGACCGAGTTCGCCAAGTAGAAGCGGCGCTCGGTCTCGACCACGTAGGAGAACATCGGACAGACGTCCTTGTACTCCTTGTAGAGCTGCAGCTCGATCTCCGACTCGTACTGCTCGAGATCGTCGGTGTTCATCGGTGGACCCGCGACGTCACGGGCTGCATGGTACGCCGAGGATCAGCGGACCCGCTTCTCCTTGACCTTGGCGGCCTTCCCGATGCGGTCGCGCAGGTAGTAGAGCTTGGCGCGGCGCACGTCGCCGAGCGTGACCACCTCGATGTCGGAGATGATCGGCGAGTGCACCGGGAACGTGCGCTCCACACCGACGCCGTAACTCAGCTTGCGGACCGTGAAGGTCTCCCGGACACCCGAGCCCTGCCGGCGGATCACCACGCCCTGGAAGGCCTGGAGCCGCTCCTTGGAGCCCTCGACGACGCGCACCTGGACCTTGAGCGTGTCGCCGGGCGCGAAGTCCGGCACGTCGGTGCGCAGATTCGCCTGGTCGACGAGATCGGTGCTGTGCATGTGACTCGCGCTCCTTGCGCCGGTGGTGCGATCAGGCAACCGGACGGTGTCCGGGGCCGCCGACCGTGGTCGGGGCGACGGATCACTGTAGACGAGCAGTCCGGAGGCCACCAAGCTCGTGGCACGTGGTCAGCGCTCGGGGAACTCCTCGAGCACCCGGCAGTCGTCGTCGCTCAGACCGCCGCGCGCTTCGATGAGGTCGGGGCGGTCACGTTGGGTGCGGGCCAACGCCTGCGCCCGCCGCCAGCGGGCGACGCGGGCATGGTCGCCCGACCGCAGCACCTCGGGCACGGCCCAGCCACGAAACTCGGCGGGCCGCGTGAAGTGCGGGTATTCGAGCAAACCGTCGGCGAACGACTCGTCGTCGGCGGATGCCTCGTTGCCCATGACGCCCGGCACCAGCCGCGACACCGCCTCGAGCACCACCATGGCCGCCACTTCACCACCGCTCAACACGACGTCGCCGATCGACAGCTCGCCATCGACGAGGTGCGCACGCACCCGGTCGTCGACGCCCTCGTAGCGCCCGCACAGCAACGAGAAGCCGTCGAGCGCGGCCAGCTCGCGCGCGGCGGCCTGGTCGAATCGCCGGCCACCCGGCCCGAGCAGCAGCAAAGGCCGCGGCGGGTCGACCGCCTCGACGGTCGCGAAGATCGGCTCGGGCATCAGCACCATGCCCGCTCCCCCGCCGAACGGCGCGTCGTCGACCGACCGGTGAGGGTCGCGCGTGTGGGCGCGCAGGTCATGGACGCGCACATCCACCAGGTGCCGTTCTCGGGCCTTCCCCAACAAGCTCTGGCCGGCGAAGCCGTCGACCATGTCGGGGAAGATCGTGAAGACGTCGATCCGCACGCCTCACCCCAGCTCGAGCAGGCCCGGCGGGGGATCGATCACCAAGCGGCCAGGGCGGGAGTCGGCGTCGACCAGGAACACCACCGGGATCAGCGTGCCGCTGTCGAGCTCGATCAGGTCGTGCGCGGGGTTGTCGACCACTGCCGCGACCTTGCCGACCGTCGTGCCGTCGACGAGCACCACCTCGGCTCCGATGGCCTCGTGGACCCACAGGCCCTCACCACCATCGAGCGGCGGGGCGGACAGCACCCGACCCTGCAGGGTCTCGGCAGACGTGCGGTCGGCGTATCCCTCGAACCGGACGAGCCAGCGGCCCTGATGGGGGCGGGACGCCGCCACCGTCAACGGTCCCTGCGCGGTCTGCAGTTGCGCACCCGGCTGGACTCGCTCCACCCGGTCGGTCGTCAGCGAGACCTGCACCTCGCCCCGGAGGCCATGGGCACGATGGATGCGCCCGACTTCGAGCAACTCGGGCCGGGCGTCGGTCACGCGGCCCCCCGGATCATGCGCAGGGCGGGCGCATCAGTCGACGAACTCGATGTCGACCTCGGCGCCGTCGCGGTGCGCGGCGGCCCGCACGACGGTGCGGATGGCCTGCGCGGTGCGGCCACGCTTGCCCACGACCCGGCCCATGTCGCCGTCGGCCACATGGACGTCGAGGCGGATCGGCGAACGACGGTCGTCGACCTCGACGGAGACACCGTCGGGGTGGTTGACCACCGACTTCACGACGTACTCGAGCACGTCGACGGCAGTCGGAACCGGCGCGGCGTTGCCGTCGCCGTCGGCGAGGTCGTCGTCGGCGAGGTCGTCGTCGACGCGGTTGAAGTCGTCGTCGTGGTCACTCACGACGCGTCGGCTGCCGGCTCCGTGGCCGGCTGGAACGCGGCCGCGCTGGCCGGCTTGGGCTCACCTTTGAACGTGGCCCACGCGCCCGTGAGCTCGAGCAGCTTGCGGACCGACTCGGTGGGCTGGGCACCGTTGCGGAGCCACTTGACGGCCTTGTCCTCGTCGACCGTGATGCCGGACGGATCGAGCCGGGGCTGGTACGTGCCCAGGATCTCGATGAAGCGACCGTTGCGAGGCGACCGCGAATCGGCCGCGACGATGCGGTACGTCGGCTGCTTCTTCTTGCCCATCCGCATCAGGCGGAGCTTTACAGCCACGGAGTGACCTGCCTCTCAGTGTGTTCGGGTGTCGGCGAGGACCGGCCGAAGCCGACGTACCAGTGTGGCGAGTCGACTCGTTGGCGGCAAACCGGCCGCCACCCCCCAACGCTTCTGGGCTGAAAATTACGCGTTGGGACGCGTAGAAAGCAGCCCAGAACGGGGGTGGGGAACGGGGGTGGGGGTGGGGCGGGGGCGGGGGGTCAGTCGAGGCCGGGGAGCTTCAGCCCGCCGCCACGGGCCGGCGGGCTGCCCGGGCCGTCGCCGGCCAGGTCGCCGAGATCGCCGAAGTCCGCCAGATCGATACCGGGCGGCAACATGGGTCGCACCCTCCCCCGGCCTTGACCCTTGCCCTTCTTGCCCTTCTTGCCCTTGCGCTTCGTGACGCCGCCTCCGCCGAAGCGCTTCATCATCCGCTGCACGTCCTTGAACTGCTTGAGCAGCTGGTTGACCTCGCCGGTGGACGTGCCCGACCCGTTGGCGATGCGGACCCGCCGGGACCCGTCGACGATCTCCGGCCGCTGGCGCTCCTCGGTGGTCATCGAGCGGATGATGGCCTCGATCCGGCCGACTTCCTTGTCGTCGATCTCGGTGTTCTTCAACTCCTTGGGCATGCCAGGCATGAGGCCGATCAAGTTCCCGATCGGACCCATCTTCTTGACTTGTTGCATCTGCTCGAGGAAGTCCTCGAGCGTGAACTGGCCCTCGAGGAGCCGGGCGGCGGCCGCTTCGGCCTCGTCCTGGTCGAACGCCTCCTTGGCCTTGTCGATCAAGGTGAGGACGTCGCCCATGCCGAGGATGCGGCCGGCGAGGCGATCGGGGTGGAACAAGTCGAAGTCGGCGAGTTTCTCGCCGGTGGACGCGAACGCGATCGGGCGGCCGACCACTTCCTTCACGCTCAAGGCGGCACCACCTCGGGCGTCGCCGTCGAGCTTGGTGAGGATCACGCCGTCGAGGCTGAGTGCCTTGTGGAAGTTCTCGGCGGTGGTGACCGCGTCCTGACCGGTCATCGCGTCGACGACCAGGAACGTGTACTGGGGCTCCGTGACCGCTTCGATGCGCCGGACCTGATCCATCAGCTCCTCGTCGATGGACAGGCGGCCGGCGGTGTCGACGATCACGACGTCGCGACCGAGGCGCCGGGCCTCGGCGATGCCGTCGCCCGCGGTGGCCACCGGGTCGCCGGTGCCGCTCGCCACGATGTCGTCAGGCGCGGAGTAGACCGGCACGTCGATCTGGCGGGCGAGCGTGCGCAGCTGCTCGACGGCGGCTGGCCGCTGGAGGTCGGCGCCGACCAGCAACGGGTTGCGCCCCTGCTGCTTGAACCAGCGGGCGAGCTTGGCCGAGTTGGTGGTCTTGCCAGAGCCCTGGAGGCCCGCCATGAGCACCACGGTCGGCGGGCGCGATGCGTACGTGATGCGGATCGTCTCGCCGCCCAGGGTGTCGATCAGCTCCTGGTGGACGATGTCGATGACCTGCTGGGCGGGGTTCAGCGCCTGGTGCAGCTCGGCCCCGACGCACGCCTCGCGGACCCGGTCCACGAAGCCGCGCACGACGGTGAAGTTGACGTCGGCCTCGAGCAGCGCGACGCGGATCTCGCGCAGGACCTCGTCGACGTCGGCGTCGCTCAGCCGGCCGTGACCGCGAAGGCGCTTGAAGATGCCTTCGAAGCGATCGCTCAGTGCTTCGAACATGCGGGAACCCCGTGGATCAGGCGTGGGTGCGGCTGAAGTGCCGCACTACGAAGGTTCGATGGTACTGGCCGTGCCGACCACCCGAACCTGGTTGTCGACCTCGTCGACGCCCTCGACCTGCGCGACCGTGGATTCGAGGTCGCGGCGGGCGGTGTCGTCGGACACGGAGCCGTCGAGGCGGATCCGGCCGGGCGCGACTTCGGTGACCACCGGCTGTGGGAGGTGCCACGTGCGTGGCGCTTGGCGCAGGTGGGTGCGCACCTCGTCGGCCAACTCTTGTTCGGCGATGCCCGGCGGAACGTCGCCCGTGGCCAGGCCGGTGCCTTCGAGCAGGCGCCGTCGCAAGTCCCGGCCCGGCACGGGCGCGACCAGCAACCCGACCGCCGCGCCGGCGCCGAACAGCACGATGCGGCGGTAACCAACGGCCCGACCCACCCGGTACGACACCTTGGTGGCCCGCTTGGACACGCCGAACAGCACCCGCGGCGGCAACAGGACGAGGCGGATCAGTGACATGGGGGTCCTCCGTCGGTCGGGGGCGGAGCGGTCATTCAGCGAACAGGGCGTCGACGAACTCGGCGGGATCGAACGTCACGAGGTCGGCCACACCTTCGCCGAGGCCGACGAGCTTCACGGGGATGCCGAGCTCGTCGTGGATGGCGAGGGTGATACCGCCTTTGGCCGAGCCGTCGAGCTTGGTCAGCACGACACCCGTGACGTCGACTGCGTCGGTGAACTGGCGGGCCTGCACGAGCCCGTTCTGGCCGGTCGTCGCGTCGAGGACGAGCAACACCTCGGTGACGGTGCCGGCACCCTTGTCGGCCACGCGCCGGACCTTGCGGAGCTCCTCCATCAAGTTGGTCTTGGTGTGGAGGCGCCCGGCGGTGTCGCCCAACACCAGGTCGGCGTTGCGGGCTTCGGCTCGCTCGACGGCGTCGAAGATGATCGAGCCGGGGTCTGCCCCCTCCGCGCCGCGCACGAAGTCGGCGCCGGAACGCTCGGCCCACGTGCCGAGCTGCTCTGCTGCCGCCGCGCGGAAGGTGTCTCCTGCAGCAAGGATCACCGACTTGCCGGCGTCGGCCTCCGCCTTGGCCAGCTTCCCGATCGTGGTGGTCTTGCCGACACCGTTCACGCCGACGAAGAGCCACACCGTCGGTCCGTCGTCGGCGTACGCGAGCATGCGATCGCCTTGCGACAACCGCGAGGTCAGCTGCTGCTTGAGCGCTTCGAGCAGCACCGCGGGCTCCTTGATGCCCTCGTCCTTCACCTGTGCGCGCAGCTGGTCGAGCACCGAGGTGGTGGTGGCGACACCGACGTCGGCGCGGATCATGGCTTCCTCGAGGTCGTCCCACGTCTCGTCGTCGATGCGGCCACGGCCGCGGATCGAACCGAAGTAGCCCGAGAACGTGCCCCGTGCCTTGGCCAGGCGGTCACGGAACGACGGCCGCTCCGGCGGCGCCTCCGCCTCGACCCCGCCGAGCGCTTCTTCGATCTCGGTGACGGTCGCCTGGTCGACCGCGGCTTGTTCGACCGCGCCTTGTTCGACCTCGGTCTCGTCGACGGCGGCCTCGTCGACCGGCTGCACGGCTGCCGGTTCGTCGTTCGCGGGCCGCCCGTGGGCTGGCCGCTCACGGACGGCGGTGCCGGCTCCCCCACGGCCCGGCGGTTCGAGCTGCGGACCTCGGTCGCCGCGGCGCGACGTCACGAAGTACACGCCGCTCACCACCAAGATGAGCGCGGCGACGATGATTCCGATGATCAGGGCAGTCATGGTGCGTCTGAGCCTACGTGAGCGTTCCGCTCACCTCGGCAGAGCGGTCGCCTCCGACCCGTCACTTGCCCTTGCCGAGCACCACCTGGGTCTGGAGCTGCTTGCCGTCGCGCTCCACCGTGAGCGTGACCGTGCTGCCGGGCTGGCGGGTGCGGACACCGGCAGCCAGGTCGGCCATGCTGCCGATGCGACGCCCGTCGATGGCGACGACGAGATCGCCCTTCTCGAGGCCGGCCTTGGCGGCGGGCGAGCCCGACTCCACCGTCACCAGCTCGGCGCCCAGCCTCGCCCCGGTCGACGTCTGGCCGCTCACGCCCAGGAATCCCGGCTCGATCGGCTTGCCCGCCACGATCCGGTCGGCCACCGACTTGGCGAGGTCGATCGGGATCGCGAAGCCGACGCCCACGTTGCCGGCTTCGCCGTTGGGGTCCGTGCTGCCCGAGTAGATCGAGTCGTTGATGCCGATGACCCGGCCGCGGCGGTCGGCCAGGGCGCCGCCGGAGTTGCCCGGGTTGATCGGCGCGTCGGTCTGCAACATCGGCACCTCGTTCAGCGCGTCGCTGGTCGGGATGCTGCGGTCGACCGCGCTGATGATGCCTTCGGTCACGGTCTGGTACAGGCCGTACGGGCTACCGATCGCGATGGCCGTCTGGCCCGGCACGACCTTCACGCCCAGACCGAGCTGGGCCAGGGCCTGACCTGGTCGGGCCGGGATCTTGATCACGGCCACGTCGGTCGACGGGTCGGCACCGAGCACCTCGCCCTCGACCTGGGTGGCGTCGGCCAGCTGGATCTTGACCCGCTTGGCGGAACCGACCACGTGCGCCGCGGTCATGACCAGGCCGGACTTGTCGTACACGAAACCCGATCCGAGCCCGTCGCTCGCGGTGATCTGCACCATGGCCGGCCCGAGCAGTTGGGCGACCGCAGCCGCAGGCTCGGCTTCGTTGCCGCTCAGCGGCGGCGCCACCGTGGTGCCGGTCTGGCTGTTCGACGCGACATCGGTGGGGGCGGACACGCCGGCCAGCGTGCGCGACGGTGCATGGTCGTCCGTGATGCGACCAGCCGCGAACCCGCCACCGGCGGCCAAGACGGCTGCGACGAGCCCCGCGGCCAGCGCCCGCTTGGCGTTGCGCCCGACACCCGCCCCGCCGCCCGCGGTACGCGCCGGCGGCGGCGGCGGCGCCCCAGCCGCGCCGACAGCGGCACCCGGCGGAGCGAGGACCGGAGGCGGCGCGACGGCGGGTGGCGGCGCGGGTTGGGGCGACTCGACGGGCGGCGCGGGTGGCGGCGGGGCCGGCGCGGCGGGCGTGGCATCGACGACGGTCGGATCGGGAGGAGGTGGGGACGCCGGTGGCGCGGGAACCCACGACCCTTCACGGGCGGGCGGCTGCTCACCCGGGTCGACGTTCCTGTCCATCGGCGCCATCACGATCCTCCTCGGCGGGTCGGTCCCAGGCTAGGACGCGCCACGAAAACCCCGGTCAAGCACAGCCTCACTCGCCGCCCTCCACGGCACCTGGATCGACGCTGGGAGGAGTCTGAGAACCGGGAGGTGGAGGCGCGTCGGGCGGAGCGGGAGGGGCGGCCGAGGAGGGTGCGCCCGGCGCGCCGTTCGACGCCGATGCGGGCAGCCAGATGACGAAGGTCGAGCCGCCCTTGGGTGAGGGCAACAACCGCACCGTCCCGCGGTGGGCCTCGGCGATCTGGCGGACGATCGTCAAGCCGAGCCCTGAGCGACCTTCGCGCCGTGCGCCGGCTTCGTCGCCGCGCCAAAAACGCCGGAACACGAGCTCGCGCTGCTCGGGCGGGATCCCCGGGCCTTCGTCCTCGACGGCCATCCAGATCCACCCCGTCTCGCGCCCGGCCGCCAGGCGGATCGTCGAGCCTGGCTCCGACAAGCGCACCGCGTTGGCGAGGAGGTTGGCGAGCGCGCGGCGCAAGGTGTCGCGATCGCCGTACACCCACAGGCCCGGATCGGCCGACGCGAGCAGCCGCGACCCGCGGGCGTCGGCTGGCACGAGGAACTCGGCGGCGACGTCGTGCACGACCATCGCCACATCGACCGGTTCGTGCTTGCTGGTCGGCGAACCACGATCCGCGTACACCAACAGGTCGTCGACCAGCCGACCCATCCGTTCCGTCGACCGCTGCACGACCTCGGCGGCGGTGCGGTAGTCGGCGATGTCGGCGTCGGGGTCCGACTGCAACACGTCGAGGTTGGTGCGGATCACGGCAAGCGGGTTGCGCAGCTCATGGCTGGCCTCGTGGATGAACCGACGCTGGCCTTCGAAGGCCTCGTCGAGCCGGCCGAGCATCGCGTCGAAGGTGTCGGCGAGGCGCTGGAGCTCATCGGGCGGGCCGCGCATGCCGATGCGGCGCTGCAAGTCGGTGACTTGGATGTCGCGGGCAACGGCAGTGATCCGCTCGATCGGCGCCAGCACCCGGCCGGCGACCACCCACCCGACGGCCAGGCTGGCGAGGAACAGCAAGCTCAGCGCGGTGAAGGAGAACTGGCGAAGCGTCCGCAACGCCCGTTCGTTGGCCTGGTGCTCGATGTACTCGTACACCTGCTGTTGGTCGGGGACGACCAACCCGTTGGGGGTGACCTGCGCGCGGATGGCTCGGTCGGCGACCACTTGCTTGTGCAAACGGGCGGCGACGGCGAGGTAGATGCCGGCCACCAGCACCGCAGCGAGGCCGAACAGCACCAGCGAGTAGATGGCCGTGAGGCGAAAGCGGACCGAGCCCATCCACGACGGCAGGCTGTCGGCCATCCGGTCGACCCGGCTCCTCGGGCGCTGGGCCGGAGGCTCCGCCGGCTCGGGCGCAGGTTGCGGGACGTCGCCGTGCTGGACGGGTCCGGTCACCGTCTCACTGCTCGCGGCCAGGATCGGTCGTGTCGCTGGTGGAAGTGGCCGGCACGTCACGGAGCCGGTACCCGGCGCCCACCACCGTCTCGATGGGCTGGTCGTCGCCGTCGCCGAGGAGCTTGCGCCGCAACGTCCCGACCGTGACGCGCACGGTGTTCGTGAACGGATCGGCGTGCTCGTCCCAGACATGCTCCAACAAGTGCTCCTGGGAGAGCACTTCACCGGCGTGCGTCATGAAGTAGCGCAGCAGCGCGAACTCCTTCGCCGTCAGCTCGAGCGGGCGCCCCGACCGCTCCGCCTCGAACCGCGCCGTGTCGAGGACGAGGTCGCCGACCCGCAGCACTGCGCCGCTCTTGCCCGCGTCGCGGCGCAACAGCGTGCGGACGCGGGCTCGCAGCTCGTCGAACGCGAACGGCTTGACCAGGTAGTCGTCGGCCCCTTCGTCGAGACCGGCCACGCGGTCGTCGAGTCGATCCCGGGCGGTCAACATCAGCACGCGTGCGGCGGGCTGGCCCTCATCCGGGTGGTACTCGGGCTCGGTGCGCAGGCGCCGGCACACCTCCAAGCCGTCCATGTCAGGGAGGTTCAAGTCGAGGCACACCAGGTCGTAGGGCGCGATCGCCAGGCGCGAGAGCGCATCAGCACCGCTGTTCACCACATCGACCGCGTAGCCGTCACGACGCAACCCGCGACCGAGCGCGTCGGCGAGGTCGACCTCGTCTTCCACCACCAGCAAACGCATCGCGGTGACGGTAACCGGATCGACCGCGGACCGGCGTCCGCGCCCGAAAGCCGAGCGGGGAGCTTTACGCTCTGTGACGGCGGGTAAGGGCGCCTGCCGGCCGCGCCAACACCCACCAACCGCCCTCTGTGCGACTCTGGAGCGAACTCTTGGACACGACCACCAGCCGACCCGCCGAGCTGCTCGGCACGACGATGAGCGAGGTGGAGCGGGTGATCGTCGGTCAGGAGCGGGTGGTCGAGCGCCTCGTGGTCTGCCTCCTCGCGCGGGGCCACTGCCTCCTCGAGGGGCTGCCCGGGCTGGCCAAGACCCTCGCCGCCGAGACGCTGGCCCGGACGGTCGGCGGCACGTTCCACCGCATCCAGTTCACCCCCGACCTGCTGCCCGCCGATGTCGTGGGCACGCGCATCTACCGGGCGTCCACCGAGGCGTTCGACGTGGAGCCGGGCCCGGTGTTCGCGAACTTCGTGCTCGCCGACGAGATCAACCGGGCGCCGGCCAAGGTCCAGTCCGCCCTGCTCGAAGTGATGGCCGAGCACCACGTGTCGATCGGCGGCACGACGTTCGAGGTGCCCGAGCCGTTCCTGGTCCTCGCCACCCAGAACCCGATCGAGCAGGAAGGCGTGTATCCGCTCCCGGAGGCACAACGCGACCGCTTCTTGATGAAGGTGCTGGTCGATCACCCCACTGCCGAGCAGGAAGCCGAGATCGTCTACCGGATGGGTGTGCGGCCCCCCGAAGCGCGCCAGGTCCTCACCCCCGAGCAGCTCGTGAGCCTCCAGTCGGCCGCCGACGACATCTACATCGACCCCTCCGTCGTCGAGTACGCCGTCAACCTCGTGATGGCCACCCGCGACCCGGTCCGCTACCGGGTCGGTGAGATCGAGCAGTTCCTCACGTATGGGTGCAGCCCCCGGGCCACGCTCGGTCTCGTCGCGGCCGGCCGCGCGCTGGCACTGATCCGCGGTCGGGCCCACGTGCTGCCGCAGGACGTCTACGACGTGGCTCCCGACGTCCTCCGCCACCGCCTGGTGATGTCGTATGAGGCGCTGGCGCAACAAGTGGTGGCCGATCAGCTCGTGGCCAAAGTGCTCTCCACGGTGCCGGCGCCGCGCCTCGCCGCCGACGGCCGGGTGGCGCCCAACGGGCACGTGCCGCCGCCACCCGCGCTGGGGCACTCCTACCGGTGAGCTCCGTCCCCACACGGCCGGGTGCCGCGCCGCCGCACCTCGGCCAGGCGTCGACCGAGGAGCTGCTGCGGCGCCTCGAGCTCGCCATCGCCGGCCGGCTCGAAGGTGTGCTCCACGGCAACTACCAGGGACTCGTGCCCGGGCACGGCACCGAGCTCGGCGAGACCCGGGCGTACCAGCCCGGCGACGACGTCCGTCGCATCGACTGGAACGTCACCGCCCGACTGCAGGAGCCCTACATCCGCGAGACGATCGCCGACCGCGAGCTCGAGACGTGGTTGTTGATCGACCTGTCCCCCAGCCTCGACTTCGGGACGGCCAGCTGTGAGAAGCGCGATCTCGCGGTGGCCGCCGCGGCTGCGATCGGTTTCCTCACGCACCACACCGGCAACCGCATCGGCGCCCTGCTGCTCGACCCGAGGGGTGTCACTGTCGTGCCGGCCCGCGCCGGCCGAGGGCACTTGATGGCGCTGCTGCACCAGGTGGCCGACCGGCGCCGGGCGCCTGAGGGGTCCACCGACCTGGCCGACGGCATCGGCCGGCTCGGCCGTTCCGCGAACCGGCGCGGCCTTGTCGTCGTCATCTCCGACTTCTTGGCACCACCCACCTGGACTCGTGCGCTGCGCGCCGTCAGCTCCCGCCACGAAGCGCTGTGTGTCGAGGTCATCGATCCCCGCGAGCTGGAGCTGCCCGACGTCGGGACACTCGACCTGGTCGACCCGGAGACCGGCGCCCACCGCGAGGTGCGCACCTCGCCCGACCTCCGGCGCCGTTACGCCGACGCGGCCCGTGCGCAACGAGAACGCAACGCCCACGCCATGCGCGAGGCCGGTGCCGACCACCTGGTGCTGCGCACCGACAGCGACTGGCTGCACGACCTGGTCCGATTCGTCGACCGGCGCCGCCGCCACGTCACCGGAGCGGCACGCCGGTGAGCACCCTCGTCGCACTCTCGTTCCATCGCGCCGGCTGGCTGTGGCTCCTCGTGGTCGTGGCCGGCGTGGCCGCCGGCTACCTCGCGCTCCAGTCGCGCCGCCCGCGCTACACGGTGCGATTCACCAACCTGGAGCTGCTCGACAGCGTGGCGCCGCAACGTCCCGGGTGGCGCCGCCACGCGCCTGCTGCCATCTACCTCGGCGCGCTCGTGCTGCTCGTGTTCGCGGTGGCCGGCCCCTTTCACCAGCGCCGGATCCCCAAGAACCGGGCCACGGTCATGCTCGCCATCGACACGTCGCTGTCGATGAAGGCCACCGACGTGCAGCCGAACCGCCTCGCCGCCGCGAAAGCCGCGGCCACCGCGTTCCTCGACGTCGTACCCAAGGACCTCAACGTGGGGCTCGTGTCCTTCAACGGTCACGCCACGCTCGAAGTCGCGCCGACCACCGACCGCACCACGGTGCGCGACCACATCGCACAGCTACGGCTGGGCGAATCCACTGCCATCGGCGATGCCATCGAGACCAGCCTCGACGCGATCGAATCGGCACCGCCCGCCCCCAACGGCGAGCGCGTGCCGGCCTACATCGTCTTGCTGTCCGACGGCACGACCACCGTTGGCACGAGCAACGCGACCGCTGCGCGCGACGCCAGGGCCCAGCACGTGCCGGTCGAGACGATCGCGTTCGGCCAGCAAGGAGCCACGATCGAGGTGAACGGCGAAATCGCCGACGTGTCGGTCGACCGGGACGCGCTCGCGGCGATCGCGGCGGCCACCCGCGGGCGGGCGTTCACGGCGGAGAACTCGACTCAGATCCGCAACGTGTACCACGACATCGGCAAGTCGATCGGCTACCTGCACGTGCCGTCGGACCTGACAGCCTGGTTCGTGGGCGGCGGCATCGTGTTGCTGCTGGCCGCGTCGGGCCTGTCGCTGGCGTGGTTCAACCGCCTGCCCTGACCGAGCCGCCAGGCCACGCGCCCGGAAGCGTCAGGACGCTCTTTCGGACAACACCCGAGACGAGCCACCGGGCTGCATCGTGACGCCGTACAGCACGTCGGCCGCTTCCATCGTGCGCTTCTGGTGGCTCACGATGATCAGCTGCGCCTCGGCGCGGAACTCGGCCACCAAGTCGAGGAAGCGGTGCAGGTTCACGTCGTCGAGCGCCGCTTCCACCTCGTCCATCACGTAGAAGGGCGACGGCCGTGCGCGGAAGACGGCGAACAGGTACGCCAGCGCGGTGAGCGAACGTTCGCCACCCGACAGCAGCGACAGCTTGCGGACGTTCTTGCCCGACGGCCGGGCCTCGACCTCCACACCCGTGTCGAGCAAGTTGTCGGGCTCGGTGAGCCGCAACCGGCCGCTGCCACCGGGGAACAGCGTGGAGAACAAGTCGCGGAAGTTGGACTCGACATCGGCGTAGGCGGCGGCGAACACGCTGACGATCTCGGCGTCGATCGCTTTGATGACCTTGGCGAGCTCACGACGCGAGGTCTTGACGTCGTCGAGCTGCCCTTCCAGGAAGACGTGCCGCTCCTGGAGCGCTTCGAACTCCTCGAGCGCGAGCGGGTTGATCGGACCCATGATCCGCAAGTCGCGCTCGAGCTCGCGGATGCGGGCTGCCGCCGAAGTGCCCTCGGGCAGCTCGGGCTCGGCTGCGGCCATCGCTGCTGACGGCTCGGTGTCGAGGTCGCGGCGGCACGACTCGACCGCTTGCTCCAAGCGGAGCCGCAGCTCGGTCTCGTCGAGCTCGGCGCGGCGCTGACGCTCGCGGTGCGCCTCGAGCTCACGCTCGGCCTCGGCGCGCTCCTTGCGCAGCGTGTCGAGCCGGGCAGCGGCCGCGCGCGCCGCTTCCGACTGACGGCGCCGGCGCTCGCGCAGGCCGGTCAGCTCGCTGTCGATGGCTTGTTCGCGCGTGGCCACCCAGGCGGCGAGCCGGTCGACCGCGAGCTGTTGCTGATCGAGCTCGGCGCGACGCGTCGCGGCCGCCTCCCGTGCGTCGCGCTGGTGCTCGAGTCGTTGTTCGACCTCGACCAACCGGCCATGCAGGAAGTCACGGCGCTCCACCATCCCGGCCCGCTGGCGGTCGAGGTCGGCGCGCCGTGCGGCGACCGCCGACGAGCTCTCCTCGAGCCCGGCCTTGGCCTCCGCCTTGGCGGTGGCCAGCTCGCTGGCTCTGGCCTCGGCGGCTTCGAGCTCAGGCAGGAGGATCTGGAGCTCACCCAAGCGGGTGGCGGCGCGCTCGGCGCCGCGGGTCGACTCGGCGAGCTGCGCTTCGAGCGCCTCCGCTTCCCGCTGACCGTCGGCCAGCTCGCGTTCGAGACGAGGCAGCGTGTCGGCGATGGCCCGCAGGCGGTGCGCAGCCGCGTCGAACGCCTTGGCCCGCTGGGCTGCCTCCTCCTGCGCGTGCGCTGCAGCGTCGCGCGCGTTCTGGAGGGCGGCCCGGCTGGTGGCCACCGCATCGGCCGCCTGTTCGGCTTGGCGGCAGGCCTCGTCGAGCGCTGCGCCGGTGGCGCCGGTGCCGCCACCACCGAGACGCCAACCTGTGCTGGCGATGTGATCCCCGGCGCGGGTGACGGCGACGGCGCCAGGGTGCACCAGCACGAGATCGATGCCCGCAGTCCAGTCGTCGACCACCACGGCCGACGCGAGCAGCGCATCGAGCAGCCGCTCGACGTCGGGCCGCATCGCTCGGACGTGGCGACGCAGCGGCGTGCCGGGAAGGGTCGACCCCGATCCACCACCAGCGGGCTCGAGCGCGGCGCCCAGCGCCAGCACGGCGCCCGGCGACCCTGCGTGGTGCAGCGCGTCGAGCGCGCGCCGACCGGCGGCCACGTCGTCGACGACCACCGAGCCGATGGCCGCGCCCGCCGCAGCCTCGAACGCCAGCTCCCATCCGTCGTCGATCGCGACCAGGTCGAGCAACGTCCCCACCACACCGTCGACGCCGGCCAACTGCTCCGCTCCGGCTCGCGCCCGGGCTGACTCGAGGGCTTGCGCCAGGGCATCGGCGCGTGCCGTCCACCGGTGGTGCCCGCCTTCGGCCGCGCGGCGCGCGTCGTCGGCGGCGGCCAGCGCCGCGTCGGCCTCGCGTCGACGGCCGGCGGCCGCCTCCGCCTCGGCCCGGAGCTCCGACTCGCTGGCCTCGAGCTGCTGGTGCTCGGTGCGCAGCTCCTCGACCTCGGTGGTCAACCGCGCACGCTTGTCGGCCAGGGTGGCCACCCGGGTGCGGATGCGGGCCGCCTCGCTGGTCGTGCGATCGGCCCCGGCCTGCAAGGCCGCCAGCTCGCCGCGGACCTCGGCAGCTTGGCTGGTCGGCACCGGCAACGACTCGGGCCACTGCTCGGCGAACAGGGTGCGCTGGTCGTCGACACCGGCTTCGGCCTCGGCCAGCTCTTCGAACCTGGCCGCCAGCGCGGCTTCGCCTTGGCCGAGCTCGTCGAGGTCGCGCCGCAGCCGCGCGGCTTCCGCTTCGAGGGTGGCCACCACGGCCTGGTCGACGAACGCTTCTCGCGCCCGGTCGATGCCGCGCCGGCGTTCCGCCAGCACTGCGGTCTGCCCGAGGGCCTTCTCCCGCAGCGCCTCGAACCGGACGAGCGCGTCGCCGAGGTCGTCGCCACCCTGGTTCGACAGCTCCCGCTCCGCCGCGAGCACGTTCGTGTCGAGCTCGGCGAGCCGCGCGCGGAGGTCGCGCTCCGCGGCGCCGAGCTCTTGGCGCTGCGCGGTGGCGCGGCCGAGACGGGTCTCGAACTGGTTCAGCTCCCGACCAGCCACGTACACCCGCAACGCCTGGAGCTCGGCGACGACCTGACCATGGCGGCGGGCCGCGTCGGCCTGGCGCTCCAGCGGCCGCAACTGACGACGGACTTCGCGGAGCAGGTCCTGGACGCGGGTGAGGTTGCCTTCGGTGGCGGCCAACCGTCGCTCCGCCTTCTCCTTGCGGCGGCGGAACTTCAAGACGCCCGCGGCTTCCTCGATGATCAGCCGGCGGTCCTCGGGTCGGGCATTGAGCACGGCGTCGATCTGACCCTGGGAGATGATGACGTGCTGCTGGCGCCCCACACCCGAGTCCGACAGCAGCTCTTGGATGTCGAGCAGCCGGCACGGCACGCCGTTGATGGCGTACTCGCTGTCGCCGCTGCGGAACAGCGTGCGGGTGACGGTGACCTCGGAGAACTCGATCGGGAGCAGCCCCGCCGAGTTGTCGAGCGTCAGCGACACCTCGGCGCGGCCGAGCGCCTGGCGCTTCGACGTGCCGGCGAAGATGACGTCGTCCATCTTCTGGGATCGGACGGCGGAGGGCGCCTGGGCACCGAGCACCCAGCCGATCGCGTCGACCACGTTGGACTTGCCGCTGCCGTTCGGACCGACGACCACGCACACCCCGGGTTGCAGCTCGAGGACGGTCGCGTCGGCAAAGGACTTGAAGCCCTTCAGCGTGAGGGATTTCAGGAACATCCGGGGACCAGTCGATCACACCCGACGGGCGGTGCCGTGACTTTCGGCCACCGACCTCAGACTTGGCACTGCTCACACAGGTACACGGTGGTGCCGGCCATCTTCCGCTTCGAGATCACCGCCCGGCACCGGCGGCACGCCAGCCCGTCGCGCCCGTACACGTTGAGCAGTTCGGTGAACCCGCCGGGCTTGCCGGCAAGGTCGAGGAACCCGTCGTCGTCGAGCGTGACACCTCGGTGCTTCATCCCTTCGTGCATCATCTCGACCACGGCCCGGTACAGGCGGCGGATCTCCTGTGACGAGAGCTCGTTCGACATGCGATCGGGCCGCAGCCCCGCTTCGTACAGGATCTCGTCGCTGTACACGGGGCCAAGGCCGGCGACGACGGTCTGGTCGGTGAGGAAGTTCTTCAGCTTCAACTTGTTGCGGTGCAACAGTTCGCCGAAGGTCACCCACGACACCGGCTCGGCCACCGGATCGACGCCGAGCTCTGCGAGCTCTGGCAGCGCCTCGTCGACCTGGTCGCTCGGGACGACGAACAGCTGCGCCGCGCCGTCGGCCTTGTCGATGAGGCGGAGCTGACCGCCCTGGGTGAACGTGACGACCATCTGGGTCTTGGGCTCGACCTCCTCGCGGGCCGCAGCCCGCCGCAGCCGCCCGCCCGCGCGCAGGTCGATGATCAAGGTCTCGTCGGTGTCGAGCGGCACCAGGAGGATCGAGCCGCGGCGCCGGACGCTGTTGATCTTCACCCCTTCGAGGTGGCCGGCGAACTGCTTGCGGTTGGCGTGGCGGCTCACGACCTTGGCGCTGTTCACCTCCACGGACTTGATCCGCTTGCCGCCGACCTCACGTTCGAGGTCGTGGCGGAGGGTCTCGATCTCGGGAAGCTCAGGCATCTGTCGTCTCGTCGCGTCGGGGGGTGGGTTCGTGATCCGGCGCCAACGTGCCGTTGACGACATCGGGTGGGAGATGTTGGGCGTGGACTTCGCTGAGCCGCTGGACCGCCTGTTCGGCCGCGTCCTGCTCCGCTTGCTTCTTGGTGCGACCGGTGCCGGTGCCCCAGACCCCACCGTCGACCCAGACCTCGGCCCGGAACTCCTTGTCGTGCTCGGGGCCCTTCTCGCTGAGTTGGTAATCGGGTCCGTGGTCGAACAGGCGGGCGCACAGTTCCTGCAGGCGGCTCTTGTGGTCCTGGTCGGCGTCGCCGTCGGCGAGTTGCTCCAGTCGGTCGCGGAGCAGGTCGAGCACGAATCGCCGGGCTTCGTTCCACCCACCGTCGAGGTACACGGCGCCGATGACGGCTTCGAGCGAGTCGGCGAGGATCGACGGCTTCTCCCGCCCGCCCGAGGCCGCTTCTCCCTTGCCGAGCCGCAGGTGGTCGCCGAGGTGGAGGTCGGTGGCCATCTCGGCCAGCGCAGTGGCACGCACCACCGAGGCCCGTGCCCGCGACAGCCATCCCTCGCCGTGGTCCGGATAGGTCCGAAAGGCGTAGTCGGCGACGATCAGTCCGAGCACGGCGTCACCGAGGAACTCGAGACGTTCATTGGAGAGGTGGCCGGGGTGCTCCGCGCACCACGAGCGGTGGGTCAGCGCACGCTCGAGCAGCGCGGGGTCGCCGAAGGTGTGACCGAGCCGGTCCGTGAGAGGTGTCAAGCCTCCGACGCGCCTCCGACCCGGGCGTACACGTAGTCGACCGCGTCGCGGACCGACTTCAGATCCTCGAGGTCCTCGTCGTCGATGCGGAAGCCGACGGTGCGCTCACCGAGCTCCTCCTCGAGGGCTTCCACGAGCTCGATCAAGGCGAGGGAGTCGGCTTCGAGGTCGTCGGCAAACGAGTCGCCCTCCGAGATCGACGTCGGGTCGATCTCCAAGATGTCGGCCAACCGGTCGCGGATGAGGTCGAAGATCTCCTCACGCCCGATCGGGCCCCGTTCGACATGCGTCTCAGCCGGCACCAGCCGCACTCCTTGCCTCGGCGAACCGGCGGAGCATAGCCCTTGCCGACTTTGTGCGCTTGTGAACGCTGGCGGGACGGGGTCAGCCAGAAGGGCGGATGGTGGCCGAGAGGCGACCGACCAGGTCGCCGCGCACCATCTCGGCCGCCACTTCCACCGCGTTGAACACCGCCGTGGCCGACGACGAGCCGTGGCTGATGATGCAGACCCCATCGACGCCGAGCAGCATGGCCCCGCCTGTGTTGTCGGGGTCGAGCGTCTGGTACAGCGGCGCCAAGGCGGGCATGAGCGTGTCGGCGGCGGCGCGGGTGGCGTCGTCGGTGCCGAACGCACCGAGGATCGCACCCACCAGGCTTCGCATGCTGCCTTCGAGGGTCTTGAGCACGACGTTGCCGGTGAAGCCGTCGGTGACGACCACGTCGACGGCGTCGGTCATGATGTCGCGGCCCTCGACGTTGCCGACGAACGAGGCGCCCGTCGCTCGAGCCCACGATCCCTCGGCCAGCAACGCGTGGGTGGCCTTGACCAAGGTGTTGCCCTTGGTGGCCTCCTCGCCGATCGACAGCAACCCCAGCTTGGGCGCGGTCACCCCATAGCGATCGGTGGCGTACACGCTGCCCATCTGGGCGAACTGCACCAGCCAGTCGGGCTGGCACTCGGCGTTGGCCCCGGCGTCGAGCAGGATCGTCGGCCGGTCGGCGCCGGGCACCGGGATCGGCGTGGCGATGGCAGGACGCGCCACACCTCTGATCCGGCCCATCCGCAACAGTGCGGAGGCCATCGTGGCGCCCGTGTTGCCCGCCGACACCATGGCCGAGGCCCGCCCGTCGCGCACCGCTTCGGCGGCGCGCACCAGGCTGGAGTCCTTCATCCGCCGCACGCTCGAGCCCGGGTCGGCGTCCATGGCGATCACTTCGGACGCCTCGATCACGTCGAGCCCGCCGGTGTCACCCAGCTCCGCCGACCGACCAACCAGCACGACCGGCACGCCGAGCTCGTCGGCGGCGCGCCGCGCCCCCGCCACGATCGCGTCCGGAGCGTTGTCGCCCCCCATCGCGTCCACGGCAATCGGCAGCAGTCCCTCAGTGGCCGTCATCACAGTCCTCCGGGCTCAACAGCTCTGCAGACCAGGGGTCCGCCCCGGCGCAGCCGCTGGGGCGTGCGTGGCGCCGCCCCCGCACCGACGCGCCGTAGGGCGGCTGGGCCGCTCGCGGGCGCCGCGGGTCGCCACAGCCGGCGCCATCAGGATCGTGCGAAAGGGGCTCCCTCCCGCACGAGACCCTCACTCGACTTCGATGGCCTGCCGTCCGCCGTACCAACCGCAGTTGCCGCACACGACGTGGGGGGTCTTGGTGGTACCGCAGCGCGGGCACGTGCTCTGCGCAGGGGTCGACAACTTCCAGGCCGACGCCCGGCGGCTGCGGCTCTTCGCCTTCGAGGTCTTCTTCTTGGGGACAGCCATGGCGGAATCCTGGATCGAGCTCGTGGAGCACCCGGCAGGGGCGCCGGGCACGGAGAGGACAGGCTAGTGGGCGCGGACGGGGGGCGGCCAACGCCGGACCCGGTCAGTCCTGGTCGAACCGCAGCTCGTCGAGCGCGGCCCACCGCGGATCGCGCGCCGGGCCCGCCGGGTCGCCCGATTGGTTGCCTTCCCGACCGGCACCGGCGGTGTCGCCGGCCCCGGGCCCCGCACCAGTTGCGGGGTAGTGCTCGGGGTCGGGCCCCGGGCAGTCGGGCCGGCACAGCGGCGCGAGGGGCAGGGCCAGCGACGCCGCCTGGCGGACGACCGGCGCGAGGTCGATGTGGTCGCCGTCGAGCAACCACGTCTCGCCTTCGACCGGCGACGGCTCGAACACTTCTTGCACTTCCGCGGTCTCCACCTGGCGGGTGGGCTCGAGGCAACGCCGGCACGCCCCTTCCCATTCGAAGGTGAAGTGGCCGTGGACCATCACTTGCCTGCCTTGGGCCTCGACGTCGAGCGCCAGCTCCACGGGACGCTCCGTGACCCGGGCAGACGTGGTGTGGACATCGGACAGGTCGGCCGTTGCGTCGATCCGGTGCCGCTCCCCCGGATGGCGGAGCAGATCGAGGACGCGGACGTCGAGGTCGCTCAGCTGAGGTCGTCCTGGTTGAACGGGGCGCCCTCGCGATCGGCGCCGTTCGGCTCGTCTTCGGCCGGCGAGAGCGGTGGGCCCGCCAGCTTCTCCCTGCCCGCCGCCACGAGCTTCATGGTGCGGTCGAGCACGATCTCGAAGCTGGCGAGCTTCTGGTCGCAGAAGTCCTCACACTCGTGGCGCATGCGCCGCGACTCGGCCTCGGCGCCGTCCACGATGCGACGGGCGCGGGCCTCGGCCTGCTTGACGACCTCGGTGCGCTGGACCATGCGTTCGGCCTTGGCGCGAGCCGCGTCGAGGATCTCATCGCCCTCGCGGCGGACCTTGTCGAGGAACTCCTCGCGCTCCTTCAGCAGCCATCGGGCCGCCCGGAGCTCTTCGGGCAGTTGCGCGACGGCTTCGTCGATGAGCTCGAGGACCTCGTCCTTGTTGATCATCACCGACGACGACAACGGCATGGGGCGGGCCGACTCGATGAGATCGGCCGCGCGGCGCAGCAACGGCTCGGTCTGGGGAGGGTTGTGGGCGCTGCGGGTGGTGCGCGGGGCGTCGGGTGGATACGAGGGCTCGGTGCGGGCGACCGGCTGCGGTCCGGATGCCTCACCGGCGGTGGGCACGTCGTCGTGGAAGGTCATTCGAAGTCCTTTTCGGCAAGGCCTTTGGCCACCGAGGCCGGCACCAGCGAAGTGACGTCGCCGCCCAGACGTGCGATCTCTCGGATCCACTTCGACGCGATGAACGAGTGCGTGGTGGCCGACGGGATCAGCACGGTGTGCACCCCCGAGATGGCCAAGTTCATCTGCGCTTGTTGGAGCTCGGACTCGAAGTCAGAGACCGCCCGCAGTCCCTTGATGATGAAATCGGCACCGACGTCGCGGGCCAACTCGACGGTGAGCACCGTCTGGCTGACGATCGACACGTTGTCCATGTGGGCAACGGACTCCTCGATCATCTGCTTGCGCTCCTCGAGGTCGAAGAGTCCCTGCCCCTTCTGCGGGTTCCGGATCACGGCCACCACGACGTCGTCGAACAGATGCGAAGCGGTCTCGATCAGCTCGACATGGCCGTTGTGGATGGGGTCGAACGACCCCGGATACAGCACTCGTGTCACGGGCGGGGCTCCGGCTCGGGGGAAGGTGTTCGTCGCAGCAGGGTCACCACGGTACTGCCGTACGACTTCACCCTCACGATCGACCCCCAGGTCGGTGTGGGTGGCTCCGCTGGCGACTCGACCACCACGACGCCGCCGTCAGCCACCACACCCGCCACGGCATCGAGCAGCTCCATCCACGAGTCGAACGCGTACGGGGGGTCGAGGAGCACCAGGTCGAACAACTGGGTGCGGGGGTGGCGGGCCACGAACCGCGAGGCGTCGTCGGCCACGACGGTTGCCCGCCCCTCGAGGCCGGTCGCGGACAAGTTGGCGCTGACCGACGCCCGGGCGACCCGGTCCTGGTCCACGAACGTGGCGTGGGCGGCGCCGCGCGACAGCGCCTCGATCCCGAGCGCGCCGGTGCCGGCGAACAGGTCGAGGACCGACGCGTCGTCGATGGCGTCGAGCGACCGCAAGGCGTTGAAGATGGCTTCGCGCACCCGGTCGGTGGTGGGCCGCACGTCGCGCCCGCGCGGCGCGGTGAGCTTTCTGCCTCGCGCCGTCCCGGCCACCACTCGCACGCAGCGGACCGTACCGCTCCACCGGCGCAGCCCACCCGGTACGGTCCCGATCATGAGCGACGTGATCCGGATCGTGAAGATCGACCAGTCACACGTCCGCAACGCAGTGAACTCGGCGACGGCGGCCCGCCTCCACGACGAGTTCGTCGCGTTCGAGGCCGATCCCGATGCCCGCGTCGCGATCCTCACGGGTGACGACGAGGCCTTTTGTGCCGGCGCCAACTTGCGCGACCTCCCCGACCTCCGCCCGTCGGGGCCGCTCGGACCCACCCGTCTCCAACTCTCCAAGCCCGTGATCGCCGCGGTCGAGGGTTGGTGCGTCGCTGGCGGGCTCGAGCTGGCGCTGTGGTGCGATTTCCGCGTGGCCGGTTCGACCGCCCGGTTCGGCTGCCTCGAACGCCGCTGGGGGGTGCCGCTCATGGACGGCGGCACGGTCCGGCTGCCCCGCATCGTCGGCCTCGGCCGGGCGTTGGACCTGATCTTGACGGGCCGGGAGGTCGATGCCGCCGAAGCCGAGCGGATCGGGCTGGTCAACCGGGTGGTCGAGCCGGGCGCCGCGCTGGCCACCGCCGTCGAGATCGCCGAAGTGATCGCGTCGTCGCCCTGGAACGCCGTCGTGCACGACCGCAGCTCGGTGTACGAGTCCTACGGGCTCGATCTCCAGGCCGCGCTCGAGAACGAGGACCGCCACGGCCGCAAGGTCGTGTTCGCACCGGGGTTCGCCGCCGGCGTCGACGGGTTCGGCACCAACCAGGCCGAACGCGCTGCCCGTGGCGAGCGCTGACCGTGTCCACTCCTCCGCTGCAGCCGCCAACCGAGTACCCCTGCGTCGACTGTGACGGCACCTGCCACCTCATCTCCCGCCCCGACGAGGACGGCCACTTCCACGTCGGCGACCTCCTGACGTACCGCTGCTCCGACTGCATGGAGCGCTTCGACCTCGTCCTCGGCGACGAGTAGCCCGCCAAACCGCCGCCAACCATCCCGCTGTGAGCACTTGACCACCTCCACGGTGGCTGGCTGCTCACAGCAGAACGGGGTCCCGCCGGCAACCATCCCGCTGTGAGCACTTGACCACCTCCACGGTGGCTGAGTGCTCACAGCAGGGTGGGGTTCGGGCGACCGAACGTCCGCTCGGCGGGCGCCTGGCCTGCGGGGATGGTTGCGCTCCCGTACTGTCGCTGGCATGCAGCTCGGGATGATCGGACTCGGCCGGATGGGCGCCAACATGGTCAAGCGGCTGTTGGCCGCCGGACACGAGTGCGTGGTGTACGACGTGCACCCGCCCGCAGTCGAGGCGTCGGTGACAGATGGCGCGACCGGTACCGGGTCGCTTGCCGAGTTGGTCGACAAGATGGCGGCGCCGCGCCACATCTGGCTGATGGTGCCCACCGCACTCGTCGACCAGGTGGCCAACGACCTCGTGCCGCACCTGTCCGCCGGCGACACGGTCATCGACGGCGGCAACTCGCACTACATCGACGACCTGCGTCGCTCGAACGAGCTGGCGGCCAAGAAGATCGACTACGTCGACGTCGGCACCAGCGGCGGGGTGTTCGGGCTCGACCGGGGCTACTGCATGATGGTCGGCGGCCCGGACGACACCGTGGGCCGGCTCACGCCGATCTTCGAGGCGTTGGCGCCGGGCATCGACGCCGCGCCCCGCACCCCGTCGCGGGCAGCGGGCAAGGGCCCGAAGGGGAGCACGGCCGAGCACGGTTGGTTGCGCTGCGGCCCGGCCGGGTCGGGGCACTTCGTGAAGATGGTGCACAACGGCATCGAGTACGGCCTGATGGCGGCGTACGCCGAGGGCCTGAACATCTTGGCGCACGCCAACGCCGGCAAGACCGAGCAGGACGCCGACGCCGAGACCACCCCGATGGCCGAGCCCGAGCGCTACCAGTTCGACCTCGACCTGTCGGAGATCGCCGAAGTGTGGCGACGAGGGTCGGTGATCAGCTCGTGGCTGCTCGACCTCACCGCCGACGCCTTGGCCGGTGACCCGCAGCTCGACGCGTTCGGCGGGCGGGTGAGCGATTCGGGCGAAGGGCGCTGGACCGTGCTGGCCGCCATCGACGAGACCGTCCCCGCGCCGGTGCTGGCCACCGCCTTGTTCTCCCGGTACTCGTCGCGCGACGCCGACCAGTTCGCCAACAAGGTCCTGTCGGCGATGCGCTTCCAGTTCGGCGGCCACCTCGAGAAGCCGGCGCAGCAGTGAGCGGCGCCAAGGCCGGCAGCCGCGCCGACCCGCGGTCCGACCGGCGGTCCGACGCCCTCGTCTTCTTCGGCGCCACGGGCGACCTCGCGTACAAGCAGATCTTCCCGGCGCTGTACGCCATGGTGCGCAACGACCGCCTCGACGTACCGGTGATCGGCGTGGCCAAGGCCGGCTGGGATCTCGAGCAGCTCAAGAAGCGGGCCGAGGACTCGGTGAAGACCCATGCCGACAAAGTCGACCGCAAGGCGATGACCAAGCTGCTCGGCCTGCTCCGCTACGTCGACGGCGACTATGGCGAACCCACCACGTTCGAGGCGCTGCGCGCCGAACTGGGCGACGCCCGGCGGCCGCTGCACTACCTCGCCATCCCGCCGTCGATGTTCGAGACCGTGGTCACCGCGCTCGGCCGCGACGGCCACAAGTCCACCGGGGCGCGGGTGGTGGTCGAAAAGCCCTTCGGGCACGACTTGGCCAGCGCGCAGCAGCTCAACCGGGTGCTGCTCGCCGCCTTCCCCGAGGAGAACGTCTTCCGCATCGACCACTACCTCGGCAAGGAGCCGGTGCAGAACCTGCTGTTCTTCCGGTTCGCCAACACCTTCCTCGAGCCGGTGTTCAACCGCCACCACGTCCGCCACGTGCAGCTCACGATGGCCGAGGACTTCGGTGTGGCCGACCGGGGTGCGTTCTACGACGCCACGGGCGCCACCCGCGACGTCATCCAGAACCACATGTTGCAGGTCGTCGCGCTGCTGGCCATGGAAGCGCCGTCGGACATGAACCACGAGTCGGTCCGCGACGCCAAAGCCATGTTGTTGAAGGCGATCCGCCCACTCGACACGGGGTCGATCGTGCGTGGCCAGTACCGCGGCTACGTCAAGGAGAAAGGTGTGGCGCCGGGCTCGACCGTGGAGACGTACTCGGCCGTCCGGCTCGCCATCGACACGTGGCGCTGGGCCGGAGTGCCGTTCGTGATCCGCGCCGGCAAGCACCTCCCGGCGCACGCCACCGAAGTGCTGGTCGAGTTCCACCAGTCGCCCCAGGTCATCTTCGAGGAGCGCGACATCGGCGGGCGCAACTACGTGCGCTTCCGCCTCAGCCCCAACGTGGTCACCGCGCTGGGCGCCCGCTACAAGGCACCCGGTGAGGCGATGGTCGGCGAGGCGGTCGAGCTGCTGGTCAACGACGACGCGTCCGACGACATGGAGCCCTACGAGCGCCTGTTGGGCGACGCCATGGACGGCGACCCGCAGCTGTTCGCGCGCATCGACGGTGTGGAGGCGGCGTGGCGGGTGGTGCAAGACGTGCTCGGCGACGCCGTGCCCGTCCACCCCTACGCCAAAGGCACGTGGGGGCCGGCCGAGGCCGACGGGTTGGTCGCCGACCTCGGCGGGTGGCGCGATCCGACCGACGCACCTGGAGGCACGACATGACCTCGCCCACCGACCTCCCGGCCTGGCAGGCGCTGGTGGCCCATCACGGCCAGGTCCGCGACCTGCAGCTGCGCGACCTGTTCGAGCACGACGCCGACCGGGGCACCCGCCTCACCGCCGAAGGCGGCGGTTGGTTCCTCGACTACAGCAAGCACCGCGTCACCGACGAGACGATCACGCTGCTGGTGCAGCTCGCCCGCGAGTCCGGGCTCGCCGAGCGGATCGAAGCGATGTTCCGTGGCGACCACATCAACGTCACCGAGGACCGGGCGGTGCTGCACGTGGCGCTACGGGCGCCAGCCGACGCGGTGATGGAGGTCGACGGCCACGACGTCGTGCCCGACGTCCACGAAGTGCTGGGGCGGATGGGTGCGTTCGCCGACCGGGTGCGCAACGGCGATTGGACCGGTCACTCGGGCAAGCGGATCCGCAACATCGTCAACGTCGGCATCGGCGGCTCCGACCTGGGGCCGGTCATGGCCTATGAAGCGTTGCGCCACTACGCGCAGCGCGACCTCGCGGTGCGGTTCGTGTCGAACATCGACGGCACCGACTTCGCCGAGGCCACGCTCGGCTTCGACCCCACCGAGACGTTGTTCATCATCTCGTCGAAGACGTTCACCACGCTCGAGACGCTCACCAACGCGCACACCGCCCGCGACTGGGTGCTGGCGGCCTACGACGGCGACGAGTCGGCCGTGGCGAGGCACTTCGTGGCGGTGTCGACCAACGCCAAGGGCGTGGCCGACTTCGGCATCGACACCGCGAACATGTTCGGCTTCTGGGACTGGGTCGGTGGTCGCTACTCGTACGACTCGGCCATCGGCTTGTCGCTGATGATCGCCGTCGGGCCCGACGCGTTCGCCGAGATGCTCGCCGGGTTCCACGAGATGGACGAGCACTTCCGCACCACCCCGTTCGAGCACAACCTGCCGGTGCTGCTGGGCCTGCTCGGCGTCTGGTACATCAACTTCTTCGCCGCCGCGACCCATGCGGTGCTGCCGTACGACCAGTACTTGCACCGCTTCCCCGCCTACCTCCAGCAACTCGACATGGAGTCCGACGGCAAGCACGTCGACATCGACGGCAACCGCGTGACGTACCTGACCGGGCCGGTCGTGTGGGGGGAGCCGGGCACCAACGGCCAGCACGCCTTCTACCAACTGATCCACCAGGGCACGCGCCTGATCCCGGCCGACTTCATCGGGTTCGCCAGACCCCTGACCCCGCTCGGTCGCCACCACGACCTGCTGATGGCCAACTTGTTCGCGCAGACCGAGGCGCTGGCCATGGGCCGCACCGCGGAGGAGGTGCGAGCCGCGGGCTCACCCGAGCACCAGGTGGCCCACCGGGTGTGCGAGGGCAACCGACCCACCAGCACCCTGCTCGCCGACCAGCTCACCCCGCGCCGGCTCGGCGCGCTCGTGGCCCTCTACGAGCACAAGGTGTTCACGCAGGGCACGATCTGGCGCATCGACAGCTTCGACCAGTGGGGCGTCGAGCTCGGCAAGGTGCTGGCCACCGCCATCATCCCCGAGCTCGAGTGCGCCGACGACCCGGCCCTCGCCCACGACTCGTCGACCAACGCCTTGATCCGCCGTTACCGAGCGTCGCGCTGATCGTCGGCCCGACGCCGCGCCCTCGGGCGCGCCCGCGGGCGCAATCCGACAAGGCTGTCGCACCCCGTCGGTAATGGCCCCGAATGTTTGGCTCGTTTGTTTCGGATTCCGAAAGGAACGAGCCAAACATCGGCGCAGTTCAGTCGTCGAGGCCGGCCTCGCGGCGGAGTTGGCGCCAGTAGTGGTAGCGGCGGGCGACCATCGCCAGGTACGCCACGCCGAGCGCGCCGAGGCCGGCGCCGGCGAACAAGTTCCACAGCGCCAGCACGACCAGGCCGACGAGCACGATGACGACGCCGACCGCGGCATCGGCGAGCAGCACCGATCGCCAGTTGCTCGCGTACGGGGTGCGGGCCTGCTCGGCGCGGCGCTCGGCCCGACGTTGGGCGGCGGCGGGCCGGACCGGTCGGCCAGGGCGCGCGGCACGGGAGTCGCGGCTCCGTCGGCCGGGCCCAGCCGAGCCACCGGACCCAACCGAGCCACCGGACCCAACCGAGCCACCGGACCCAGCCGAGCCACCGGACCCAGCCGATCCACCGGACCCAGCCGAGCCGTGGGGCCCGCGGCCGGACGATCGGTCGTCGCGGGTCACGACTTCAACAGGAAGTCGGCCTCGTCCTCACCGAGGAACAAGTCGACCTCCTCCCTGAGCAGCGGATGGTCGGCGAGTTGCGGGTCGGCGTCGACCAGTTCGAAGGCCACTTCGCGGGCACGCTCGACCCACACCCGGTCGCGCCGCAACGAGGCCAGCTTGAGGTCGTTGCGGCCCTT
This sequence comes from Acidimicrobiales bacterium, assembly GCA_035547835.1. Lineage (NCBI taxonomy): Bacteria > Bacillati > Actinomycetota > Acidimicrobiia > Acidimicrobiales > Acidimicrobiales bacterium. Next base: position 6,449 of record DASZTW010000014.1, on the reverse strand, counting down.
TTGGCGCTCGGCCATCAACGTGCCCTCACCGCGGAGGTCGAGGTCGATCTCCGCGAGCTCGAACCCGTCGGTGGTGCGCACCATGGCAGCGAGCCGCTCCTCGGCTTCGCGGGTGGTGGCGGCGCCGACCAGGTAGCAGCGCGACGTGGCCGAGCCGCGGCCAACCCGGCCGCGGAGCTGGTGGAGCTGCGCGATGCCGAAGCGGTCCGCGTCGAGGATCACCATGACGGTCGCGTTGGGCACGTCGACGCCGACTTCGATGACGGTCGTGGCCACGAGCACGTCGAGGTCGCGGCGGCGGAACTGGTCCATGACCACCTCCTTGTCGGCCGACGGCACCCGCCCGTGCAACAGGCCCACCCGCAAGCCGGTGAGCTCGCCGGCCGACAACCGCTCGAACGTGTCGGTGGCCGAACGCACTTCGAGCTTCTCGGACTCGTCGACCAGCGGGCACACCACATATGCCTGGCGCCCGGCGGCGACTTCGGTGCGGACGTGATCCCACACCGGAGCTTCGGCGGCGGCGACCGCGGGGTCGTCGGCCTCCGCGTCGCCCGGGGTGCGGATCCAGATCGTGTCGATCGGGGTGCGACCGGGGGGCAGCTCGTCGAGCACCGACACGTCGAGGTCGCCGTACACGGTCATGGCGGCGGTGCGCGGGATCGGCGTGGCGGTCATCACCAGCACGTCGGGCGTGTGCTCACCGCCGGACTTGTCGCGCAGCGCGGCACGCTGCTCGACCCCGAAGCGATGCTGCTCGTCGATCACGACCGCGCCGAGCGACCGGAACTCGACCGCCTCCTGGATCAGGGCATGCGTGCCGATCAGCAGGTCGACGTCGCCGGCGGCGAGCTGCTCGAGGATGCGTCGCCGCTCGGTGGGGGTCACCCGGTTGGTGAGCAGCTCCACCCGCAAGGGTCGCTCGCCGAACAGGGACGTGCCGCCGTCGCCGATCGTGAAGCCCTCCAACAGCGCCTTGATGCCCAGGTGGTGCTGCTCGGCCAGCACTTCGGTGGGTGCCATGAGCGCGCCCTGGTGACCGTTCTGCACCGCGACCAGCAGCGCCGACACCGCCACCACGGTCTTGCCAGCACCCACGTCGCCCTGCAGGAGCCGGTGCATGGGATGAGGTCCCGCCAGGTCGGCGTCGATCTCCGCGATCGCCCGCCGCTGCGCGCCCGTGAGCGGGAACGACAGGCGCTCGTGGAACGCCGACACCAGGTCGGGCTCGCCTGCGGGGCCGGGGCCGATGCGGTGCACCAGACCGGTGCTCGCGCGCTCGAGCGCGCGCTTGCGCAACACGAGGGCGAGCTGCACCCGCAACAGCTCGTCGAACACCAGTCGCTTGCGGGCCGCGGTGGCCTCGCCCATCGTCTCGGGCAGGTGCACGGTTCGGAACGCCGACGTGCGGTCGATCAGGTCGAGCCGGTCGAGCACCTGCTCGGGCACGGCCTCGGCGAACTCCCCGGCCCGTTCGAGCACCTCGGTCATCCACCGGCTCAGGTCCGACGACGTGAGGCGCTCCTTTTCGGACTGCGGGTAGACGGCCACGATCTTGCCGGTCTGGGTGCCGACCAGGTCGACCAGCGGGTTCGCCATCTGCAGCCGCCCGCGGTTCTCGGTGACCTTGCCGAACAAGATGCACTCGGCGCCCGCGGGGAGCTGCCGCTCGCGCCACCCCTGGTTGAAGAACACCACCTGCAAGTGCCCGCCGGAAGGGTCGGCGACCTCTGCCGTCACCAGGGCCATCGGGCGTCGGCCCCGCGCACCCCGGGTGCGACGGCCGCTGATGCGGCGCACGGTCGCCATCACCATCACTTCGTCGCCCACCCGCAGGTCGCGGATGGCCTGGAGGTTCGTGCGGTCGATGTAGCGACGGGGGTAGTGGGTCAACAGGTCGAGCACGGTCTCGATCTCGAACGCGCGCTCGAGGGCCTCGGCGTACTTGGGTCCGACCCCTCGCAGCTGCGTGACGGGAAGCGCTGCCAGTTGCGCGAGCCGACGAGCCACGACCCCGAGACTACGAGGCGTCCGGCGTCGACCTGACGAGGCCCGGGCGGGCATCTCGCCACGCAGTGCTCACCGAGGGTTCGCCAAGCGGTCTCCCGGTGGCAACCGGACCGACAGGTCGGGCTCCTACGGTCGAAGCGACAAGCCTCCTCGCCCTGGCCTGAGCGCCAGGGTCCATCACGCCGGCCGCAGCCACTCCAGCCAACGAAGGTGCGGGTGGCAGCGGCCGAGCAAGACGCGGTCCCCCGCCGCTCCACGGCGGAACCGCTGGATGCCGAGCAGCGTGGCGACGCGCAGCTCGTCGGACGCATCGGCATCCAGCGGTGGGGCGGCGAGATCGTCGAGCACCCCGGGGCCCTCAGCCGACAGCCACGTGACCGACCGCCCGCCGGCGGCCAGGTCGGCCACCGCGGCCGCGAAGTCGGGGCGGCGCTCGCGGGGCAGGTAGGTCATCACCCACGAGTGCCACAGCACCAGGTGCGCGTCGGCCGGGGCGGTCGACGCAGCACGCGCCAGGTCGTCGACCATGTCGCCGGTCACCAGGGTCGGCGGGTCGGCCCGGGCCAGCGCCACGGCTGCCCGGAAGCGGGCCACCCGCTCCACCTGCTCGGGCCACAAGCACGCTTCGAGCCAGCGGATCTCGGCGTCGTCGGCGACACGGATGGGGCTGCGGTCGAGCCCGGCGCGCCACGACAGTGGCGGCAGGGCCGGCTCGAACGGCGGTGCGATCGCGCCGAGCACGTCGCAGTCGAGCTGCACGGGTGAACCGGCCGGGCCGAAGCGGCCGGGCAGCTCGTAGCGGTCGAAACCGAGGTTGAGCCCGGCGCTGGTTCCCACTTCGAGCAAGGCCACCGGCTGATCGGGCAGGTCGGCCACCGCCGCGCCCAGCGCGGCCCGGAGCGCCACGCAGCGGTTGACCTCGTTCGTCTGGGTCATGCGGGTGGACAAGAGCGCGACGAGCTCGTCGTGACGGTCGAGACAGAACTGCCGGAACACGGGATACGCGTCGCCCGCGGGAACCGGGCGGCCGGTCACCGACGGGTAGAACGAAGCCAGCTCCGAAGCGGGCTCGGCGAGCACGAGGAAGTGGACGGCGGCGAACAGCAGCGTCGGGCGCGCTTCTCGGGGGGCCGCGTGGGCGAGCAGGCCGAGGATCTCGGGATCACCTGCCGCGCGGATGGACAACGCCGCGTACAGCGGAGCGGTCCGGTCGCACTCGCTGCGGGCGAAGTACCGGAAATGGACCGCGAGCCGTGCCAGGAAGTCCGGCTCGGTGACGGTCATTCAATACCGATCAGGTACGGGTAGAGCGGCTGCCCGCCTTGGTGGACCTCGACGGCGAGGTCGGGGAACTGCTCGCTGGCCCACGCCGTGAGCTGGCGGGTGACCGCGGCGGTCGCGCCGTCGCCCTCGATGAGCGTGAGGATCTCGTGCTCCGCGGTGATGATGGCGCCGAGCAGCACCGTGCAGGCACTGGCGAGGTCGGGCTCCACCGCACGGATGCCGTCGGCCGCGATGCCGAGCCAGTCGCCGGCCGCGATGGGGCCGACGTCGCTGGAGCTGTCGCGCACGGCGCGGGTGACCTCGGCGGCGGTGACGTTGGCGGCGCACTCCCCCATCGACGCCACGTTGGCGGCCACCTCGGCCTGGGGGTCGTACGCCAGCAGCGCGGCGAAGCCCTCGGTGACCGACCGGGTCGGCACCACCTGCACCTGCTTGGAGGTCTGCGCGTCGACCTGCTCGGCCACCGGGATGATGTTCTTGTTGTTCGGCAAGATCACCACCTGGTCGGCCGGGCACGCCTCGACCGCTTCCACGAGCTGCGCCGTCGACGGGTTCATGGTCTGCCCGCCGGTCACGATCACCTGCACGCCGAGGGAGTGGAAGATCCGGCGCACGCCGTCGCCCACCGACACGGCCACCACCCCGCACGGCACCGGCTCCGGCGGCGGCGCGTCGCCGGCCGGTGCTGCCGCGCCCTCGCGCACCCAGCGCTCCTCCTCCACCTGCTCGAGGAGGTCGGTGACGCGGATGTTGCGGGGCCGGCCGCAGTCGAGCGCCGCCTCGATCGCGGCGCCGATGTCGTCGGTGTGGACGTGGCAGTTCCACAGGCCGTCGCCGCCGACCACCACGATGGAGTCGCCGAGACCGGCCCACACGTCCTTGAACGCGGGGATCGTGTGGTCGGGGGCTTCCAGGAAGTACATGACCTCGTAGCGGAGGTCGGACAAGCCCGGCTCGTGGTCGTGGTCGTGCGCGGCGAACCCCGCTGCCGGGTCGGCGCCGGTGATCTCCGGGGCCTCGGGCAGCGGGCGGCCGTCGGCCACGTGGAGCGCGGCATCGAGCAGCAGGAGAAAACCGGTGCCCCCTGCGTCGACCACGCCGGCCTCGGCGAGCACCGGCAACAGGTCGGGGGTGCGCTCGAGGGCGGCGCGCCCGGCGAGCTGGGCAGCTTCGAGCACACCCACCAGCGACGCGCCCTCGGCAGCGGCGCCTGCCGCGGCTTCGGCCGACTCCCGCACGACCGTGAGGATCGTGCCCTCGACCGGCTTCATCACGGCTTCGTATGCGGCGGCCGACGCCCGCCCGAGTGCGTTCGCCCAGCACGCACCGTCGCCGTCGGGCTCGGCCTGGGCGACGTCGGCGATGCCGCGCAGGATCTGCGACAAGATCACGCCGGAGTTGCCCCGTGCCCCCATCAGCGAGCCGTGGCTGATGGCCTTGCACACCGCGGCGAGGTCGGCGCCGCCGCCAGCCGGAGTGACCGGTTCGAGCTCGGCCACCACCGATTCGAGGGTGAGTGCCATGTTGGTGCCGGTGTCGCCGTCGGGCACCGGGTAGACGTTGAGCCGGTTGACGACTTCCTGGTGGCTGCGGAGCGCATCTCGGAACGCGACGATCACCTGACAGAGGTCGTCGGCGCCCAGCCGCTCCAGGATGGCCATGGGGGACGATCGTAGTGAGGTCCGGGTGGCCCACCTGCTCCGGCCCGGCTTGTCGGCAAGGGCCGCCGGCCCGTACCATGGTCAGCCGTCCTGGCAGGCCCATCGTGGCCAACGACCTTGAAGGTGGATCCATGGCTTCGGTGTGTGAGGTGTGCGGCAAGCACCCCTCGTTCGGCATGAACGTCAGCCACTCGCACCGGCGTACCAAGCGCCGGTGGAACCCCAACATCCAGCGCGTCCGGGCCATCGTCGGCGGCAGCCCCAAGCGGATCGACGTCTGCACGTCGTGCCTCAAAGCGGGCAAGGTCGTCAAGGCCACCCGCTAGTGGTGCGTCTGCCCCGGTCACCGTCGACTCGACCGTGACGGCCGGCGGCACGAATGGGACCCGCAGGTGACCGCTCGGTAGGGTGGCGGTCCCAGCGTGGTCGCGACCTCTTTGGGCCGGTACCACGTTCCCCCGTGTGAAGCCGGAGACCAATGACTGCAACGACGTCCAATCAGAAGCTGCGCGACTGGGTCGACCACTGGGCCGGGATCTTCCAGCCCGATCAGGTCCACTGGTGCGACGGTTCCGCCGAGGAGTACGACCTCTTGGCGCAGAGCCTCGTCGACGGGGGTGCGTTCGAGCGCCTCGACGACGTCAAGCGACCCAACAGCTACCTCGCGCTGTCTGATCCGGCCGACGTCGCCCGCGTCGAAGAGCGCACGTTCATCGCGTGCGAAAACGAGATCGACGCCGGTCCCACCAACAACTGGCGCGCGCCGGCCGAGCTGCGCGAAGAGATGCTGCGCTTCTACACGGGGGCGATGCGCGGCCGCACCATGTACGTGGTGCCGTTCTCGATGGGACCGCTGGGCTCGCCGATCGCGCACATCGGTGTGCAGCTCACCGACTCGGCGTACGTCGCCGTGAACATGCGGATCATGGCGCGGATGGGCCAGGCGGCCCTCGACGTGCTGGGCGGCGGCGACTGGGTGCCGTGCCTGCACTCGGTCGGCTACCCGCTCGTCGACGCCGACGGCAACGCCCGGCCCGACGTCCGCTGGCCGTGCGACGCCGACAACAAGTACATCTCCCACTTCCCCGAGACCCGCGAGATCTGGTCGTACGGCTCCGGATACGGCGGCAACTCCCTGCTGGGCAAGAAGTGCTACAGCCTGCGCATCGCGTCCGTGATGGCCCGCGACGAAGGCTGGCTTGCCGAGCACATGCTGATCCTCAAGCTGACCAGCCCCGCAAACAAGGTCCACTACGTGGCGGCGGCGTTCCCGTCCGCGTGCGGCAAGACGAACCTGGCGATGCTCGAGCCCACGATCGCCGGGTGGAGTGTGGAGACCCTCGGCGACGACATCGCCTGGATGAGGTTCGGCGAAGACGGCCGCCTGTACGCGACCAATCCGGAGTTCGGGTTCTTCGGCGTAGCGCCGGGCACGGACTGGACCACGAACCCCAATGCGATGCGTACGCTGGAGGCGGGCAATTCGCTGTTCAC
>DASZTW010000013.1 GCA_035547835.1 Acidimicrobiales bacterium | reverse complement strand
TCTGACGGGGTTCGATTTCAGTTGGTCGTCGTGCGCGTTCGAGCATCTGGGTTCGCTCGACGCGGGCATCGACTTCGTGGTCGATCAGATGAAGTGCGTGCGGCCCGGCGGGGTGTCGGTCCACACCACCGAGTACAACGTGGCCTCAAACGACGCGACGGTGGCGGAGGGCGGGACCGTCCTGTACCGCAAGCAGGATCTCCAACGGCTGGCCGGCGCGCTGCACGCCGACGGGCATCGGGTGAAGCTCGACTTCAGCCTCGGCGTCACGTCGTACGACGAGTTCGTCGACACGCCGCCCTACGGGAAGGGTGATGCGCACTTGCGGATCGCGATCGGCGAGCACGTCACCACCTCGTTCGGGCTGGCCGTCCGCAAGGGCGGCTGAAGCCCGGCACGAGTGGGTCAGCTGTTGACGAGCATCCGGTACTCAGCCGAGCTCCAGATGTTGCTGACGAGGGCGCCCAGGCCCTTGGACTTGTAGACCGCGGCCCACCAAGTGAGGCCGAGCTGGTCGGGCGGGCGGTGCAGCATCGGGAAGTAGACCTGCCCGACGTTGACCTCGTCGGCCTTGTTGTCCTTGTTCTCGGCCGACTCGGAGAAGTTGATCAACACGCGGCCACGGGTCCAGCCGGGCTGGTGCAGCTGGTTCACCCAGAAGGTGGTCTCCGACTGGCTCGGGTCGCGGCCGAGGACGTTGTTGTAGAGCAGCTTGATGTATTGCTGGTCGGTGGTGTCCGCGCCGTAGCGCTGCTGGAACTCGGGCGACTTCACGAACTGGTCGCCCACCCAGACGAGGCTGTGGCCGCCCCGCATCTGCTGGACCCAGACCCCGATGCCGCCGTAGTCGGCCCAGCGATCGAAGGCAGCCCAGTACAAGCGGATCATCGGGACCAGCGTGATCTGCGTCTCGGGTGCGCCGATCATCGAGGTCGGGATCCACGGGCCGCTGTGGCCATACGTGACCATCTGGTTGGTCCACCACGCCTGGTAGCCGTTGGTAGCTGCTCGATACAAGATGTCCTGGTACTGGCGGGCCACCAGGCTGCGCGGGTTCGTGAACGGCGACCAGTGGCTGGCCGGCCATTGCGTGGCGGCGAGGCGGTTGGCCACCTGTTGGCGGATGCCCGGCAGGAGCTTCTCGACGTTGTCGCCCGGACACTCGGTCGACGACGTGTCGCGGTGGCCGACGATCGTGGGCATCTGCACGGTCTGGCCCGGCCAGTACGACCCGTCGCCGGCGTCGTAGCTCACCTTGCCGAGCGGGTTCACGCCGTGGATGCCGAACTTCCACGAGATCAAGTTGACGACGCTGCTGATCATCGCCGACGTGGGGCTGCCCGCACCGGCCTGGCCGGGCTGGAACGTGCCGAGCAGGGCCACGCCCATGGTGTCGTAGTTGAAGCCGACGGCGTGGGCGCCCCAGACGGGCAGCGCGATGTCGCCGCTGCGCGCCTGCCAGACGCCGCCGAACCGGTCGACGATGAAGTTGTAACCGATGTCGCACCAGCCGTTGTGGTCGGTGTGCCAGTTGTAGATGCCCCGGATCAGCAGCGGCACGTCCGCCTGGCTGTACGTGTTGGCGTTCACCGTGTGGTGGATGATCGCCATCTTCAGCTCGGGGGAGACGTCGGGCCCGCTGCCGCAGCCGGGAATGTCGGTGCGGTAGCCATGGCCGCCGTCCCACTGCGAGCGGGGGTGGATCGCCGGCTGCGCCGGCTCGGCCCCGGCGGGGTCGGCGCCGAGCCCGACGCTGCCGGACGTGGGCAGCGTGCCGTCCCAGTTGAACTTGGTGAGCTGCAGGCCGTCGAGGGTGCCCTTGCTCACCCGCACTTCGATCTCGCTGGTGTCGTGGCCGACCCACACCGGGTCGGTCGACGTGAGGTCCTTCCCCTTGTTCGGGTCCTTGGCGTCGGGCCCGTGGCTGGTCATGCCGTCGACGTCAACCCAGTCGCTGAACGACTTGCCGTCGCTCGTGCGCATCTGCAGCTCGCCGTCGTGCTTGCCGGGCCACGAGAACGCCACCATCAACGGGTGGTCGGGCGTCTCGATGCGGGCCGACCAGCCGGGCGTCGCGCGCAGCGGGGCGGTGGCGGCGCGCGCCAAGGCGCCGAGTGTGCCGGGCTTGCCGCCCGCCGGTGGGCGGGCCAGCGCCTTCGTGCCCGACAGCAGGACGCTGACCAGCTTGTAGGACCCCGACGCCTGCTTCGGTTGACGGGCCCCGATGGGGATGATGCCGCTGACGGCCACGAACGCCATCGACGACAGTGCGAGGAGGGCAACGGCACGACGGGCAGCACGCATCTGGGAAGCAGTCCTTGGGGAACTGGCGGCCCTCTCGAGGCCCCGCCCCGGTGCCCACTCATCCGGCCGCCACCGAATCGAGTTGCACAACGGTAGCCGCCACCGTCGACGGATTCGGCTCACCGGCCGTTTCGGTTGCTGAGCAGCACCTTCGCGGCGGCGGCCGACACGCGAGGTCGGCGTGGCTCGAGTCGCGGCCTGGGCGGCGGGCCCTCCCGGCCGTTCCTAGAGTGACCCGATGCCCCACGTCGAGCGCGCCCCGGCCAAGTTGACGGTGTCGTTGCGCGTCACCGGTGTGCGGGCCGACGGCTACCACCTGCTCGACGCGGAGATGGTGACCCTCGACCTCGTCGACACCTTGACGTTCACCGACGGCGACGGCATCGAGGTGGTGGCCCCGGCGGCTGTCGAGGGGGCTGGGGGCACGGGCTCGGGCTTCGCCGTGCCGACCGGGCCGACCAACACGGTGGCCCGCGCGCTGGCGGCCGTCGGCTGCGCCGCGCACGTCCGCATCGACAAGGGGATCCCCTCCGGCGGTGGCCTCGGCGGTGCCTCGGCCGACGCCGCGGCGGTGCTGCGCTGGGCGGGCGTGCGCGACCCGGCGGTCGCCGTCCGCATCGGCGCCGACGTGCCGTTCTGCGTGACGGGCGGACGAGCTCGGGTGCGAGGCGTGGGCGAGCAGGTCGAGCCTCTTCCCTTCCAGGCGCGCACGTTCACCCTCGCGCTGGCGCCGTTCGGGTGCTCCACCCCGGCCGTGTACCAGGCGTGGGACGACCTCGGCGGCCCCGTCGGTCCGCACGCCAACGATCTCGAGGCCGCCGCGTTGGCTGTCGAGCCCCGCATGGCCGAATGGCGCGATCGCTTCGGCGAGGCCACGGGCCAGACGCCGATGCTCGCGGGCAGCGGGTCCACTTGGTTCGTCGAGGGAGCTTTCCCTGGCGAGTCCCGCCTCGTCGTGCACACAACCCCCGCCATGTCCTGACGAACGCCCCCGACCCTCCCGCCCAGCCCCTGGAGGCGCGCCCGGGGGTTGGGCGACGATCCCACCGATTCAGTCGGATTTCCGCCGAGCCCCTGGGATGGCCCTGGCGGACGTCAGTCGGACGCGGCGTCGGCGTCGACGGTGATGCCGAGGGCGGTGGCCATGGCGACGGCGAGGGTGACCACCTGCGCGAGGTCGACCGTCGCTCCTCTGAGCGACGCCACCCCGCGGACGCCGTCGAGGCGCGACCCGTGGAACCGCGCGCCGGCCACGTCGGCGTTCGAGAAGTCGGCGCCGGTGAGGTCACAGTCGATGAACTGGGCGCCGGGCAGACCGGCTCGGGTGAAGTCGGCGCCCGCGATGCGACAGTCGTCGAACTCGACCCGGTAGCCGGCGAGGGACCGTGCGCTGCACGCGTCGAGCTGGCATCGCACGAAGCGGACGTTGCGGAGCCGGGCGCCGATCAGTTGCAGCCCCGACAGCCGGCAGTCGACGAAGTCGACCCGATCCAACACGGCGTCCACAGGATCGTGCCGGACAAGTCGCACCCGTCGGCCGCCACGTCGATGAGCCGCACGTCGTCGAGGTGGGCGCCGACCAGGCGGACCTCGACGAGGCGGCTCTCGGTGATCTCGACCTCGCTGGCTTCCTCGCCCCCGACCTCGCCGGCGACCTCGACCTGCTCCCACACGAGCTCGTCGTCGAGGTCGGGATCGACGAGGCGAGTCAGGTCACCGGGAACTTCCGGGCCCACTCGGTCGCGCCGGGACATGCCTGCGGACCGTACTTCCCCCCGATCCTCTGCGGGTTGGGCGACGATCCCACCGATTCAGTCGGATTTCCGCCCAGCCCTGGGATGGCCCAGGTCGGGGAAGGGCCGGGGGAACGTGGGGCTGGTCAGCAGCCGGCGGTGCGGTCGACGGGGGGCTGGGCGGCGATGTCGGCGGGCGTCGCGGGATGGAGCGGACGCAGGACCTCGTAGATGGTGGCGAGGCGGTCGTGGTGGATCTCGCGCAGCCGCCCTGCCGCCAGGTTCACGGCGACGACGGCCCGGACGCCACGGTCGTCCGCGCGGTTGCGGCACTGCAACGCGCCGACGATGACGGTGTCGGCGGTGTCGACCGGCTGGTAGGAGCGGGTGAGGAAGTAGTCGGCCGGGATGTAGCGGAACAGCTGGAACAGCTGCACCCCGGTCGTCAGGATCGGGCCCTTCAACCCGTGGGCCCGCCGCACGGAGGCCAGGACCTGCGCGCCCATCGGGCGGACATCGGCCACCGTTTTGGTCTCCTGCACGCACGCGGCCGCCGGCACTGCGAGGAGCAACACGGCCGCGCCCGCGGTCAGCCACGCCGCAGGTCGCCACGATCGCAACACCCCGATGACCGCGTCGATGCCGAGTGCGGCGAGCGCGAGCAGCGGTAGCACCCACAGCGTCCAGTAGAAGGGAAGCGTCACCGTCGAGATCAGGCAGTGGAAGACGATCGGCCCGACGAGCGCAGCCAGGCACCATGCAACGAGCAGGTCGCGTCGCAAGACCACGGCCACCACCGCCGCGGCGAGCAGGAAGATGGTCAGGCCGCGGCCCAAGCCGTGCTCGGCGAACCAGAAGTTCGTCCACCACGGTTGATGCAAGGTGACCCGGCCCGCGTAGCCGACTTCGTGGCCCACCCGGTCGTGGAAGCCCTGGTAGGCGACCATGTACCGGATCCGTTGGATCCGTTGCCCGAACGGCAGATACGTGGCCAGGAACACTGCGCCGGCCGCCACGACCGCCAACAGCACCTGGCCGCTGCGGGCGAGCAGCCGGTGGCGGTCCCGCCACGCGGTCACCCCGAGCGCCAACACCACCGGCCCGACCACGCCGAGCCAGCCGGTCACTTTGCAGGCTGCAGCGGCACCGGCGGCGGTGCCCATCGCGAGCGCCCACCACCACGCCCGCCGGTTCTCGCAGCGCATCCACCACCACGCCGCTGCCACGCTGACCACCATGCACGCCATCGTCAGCGGCTCGAGGTAACCGAAGCGGGTGAACCGGGTGGTGAGGCCTTGCACGCTGAGCGGCACCAACGCCAGGAGCCCGGCGGTCAGCAACCCGACCCACCGGCCCGCGGCCCGGGCGATCCACCACCCGGCCACCAGCGCGGCGAGCACCAGCGCCGTCGAGGCCACGACCCGGTCGACGAAGAGGGTCTGGCGTCCCACCAACAGCTGCGCGGCCCCGTAGGCGAGCTTGCCGAGCGGCGGCGCTTCGAACAGGTCGGGGTTGGCGATGCCGTGGTGGCCCTGCGCGACGGTCAGCGCCTGGCCGACGTGGTGCACGGCCCGCCAACCGGCCACTTGGTACGCGAGCTCGTCGGACCCGATGATCGGCGCGCGCAGGTGCCAGAAGTTCTGGTACAGCGACCACACCGCCACGCCCACGGTGGCGACTCCGAAGACGACGGCCTCGCGGCCGCGGAGCCGGCTGCGCTCGAAGGAGACCGACGGTGCCCGCACGTTGGCGTCAGTCGGGCAGGGTCAGGCCTTCGTCGGCCACCTTCTTGGCGACCTCGTCGGGGAAGATGTTCTTCACCAAGAAGATGTCGCGGGCCAACGCCCAGTCGGGAGCGTGGACCTTGGCATAGCGCTCGAAGTACAAGAGCTGCTTCACCACCAGCACCAGCTCCTGCGGACTCGGCACGCCGTAGCCCTCCATCATGGCGAAGATGGCGTTGAAGACGTCGGCCAGACTCACCGAGGAGATGCCGACGTCGAGCATCGGCCCGAACGCCATCTCCATCCGCATGCCGACTTCCTCGTCGGTGCCGACGTCTTCGGGGAACGCGCCGACCCGCTTGAACGCCCGGGCGATCCGGCTGAAGTCACCGTCGATCATCGAGGTGTGGAACAGGTCGCGGATGAGCTGCTTCCACTCCTCGGCGAGCTCGCCCATGATCCCGAAGTCGAGGAAGCTGCCGCGGCCGTCGTCGAGCACCCACAAGTTGCCCGCGTGCACGTCGCCGTGGAACGGGCCGTGCACGGCGATGGCCTCCAGCCACACCTTCACGCCGCGGCGCAGCACGACCTCACCGTCGACACCGAGGCTGCGGATCGCGTCGACCTGGTCCATGGGCACGCCCGACATGCGCTCCATGCAGATCATGTGCGGGCCGCAGTATTCCCAGTAGATCTCGGGTGCGGTGATGTGGGTGTTGTCGCCGAACGCGCCGATGGCGTTGCGGAAGCGGTCCTGGCGCGACGCCTCGAGCGCGGGCACCAGCTCCTGGAACGTCACCGCGTGGAGGTCGGTGATGATGCCGGTGACGTTGGCGTTCTTGGCGAACTTGGTGTGCCGCTCGAGCAGGCGGGCCAGCCGAAAGCCCACCCGCAAGTCGGTGGTCATCCGCTTGCGGATGTTGGGCCGCTGGAGCTTGATCACCGCTTCGCGCCCGTCGGGCAGCACGGCGGCGTGGACTTGGCCGATCGACGCGGCCGACAGCGGCGTCTCGTCGAAGCTCTTGAACAGCTGGTGCGGCGAGCGGCCGAGGTCCTTGCGGATCATCGCCGCCGCGGTCTCCCCGTCGAACGGCGGCACGTCGTTCAGGCAGCGCAGGGCGGCGTCGCTCATGAACTGCGGGAACACGCCGGGCGACGAGGCGATGAGCTGGCCGATCTTCACGAATGTCGGCCCGAGCTGCTCGAACCCGTCGACCATGCCGTCGGCGGCCGCCAGATGGACCTCTTTCACCTTGCCGCGTGCCACCCGAGCGATGACGCGGCGGGCGATGGCGACACCGAGCACCGCCACGATCACCACCATGCGGCGGATCTCGGCGAAGCGGAACTTGTCGAGGTCGGGGGTGTCGATCTCGAGGTCAGCCGCCGGTGGTCCGTCGGCGTACGGCCCACGAAAGCGCGACACCACACCGCTCGACCCGAAGTCGCCGGCCGGCCGCCGGTCCGCGTCGACGCTGGTGGTGCCCGGCGCGTCGAGCGACACCATGCCGAGCAGCTGGCCGTCGTGGATCACCGGCACGTGGCGGAACGAGTGGCGGGCGCACAAGTCGCGCATCTTGTCGAGGTCGTCGTGCGGGGCGAGCGATACGACCTCGGCTGTCATGGCCTGGCGCACCGGCGCCATGGGATCCGTGCCGTCGATGACGGTCTGGAGGAAGTCGCGCTCGGTGAGGACGCCGATCGGGCGGCCATGGTCGACCACGACGGCGGCGGACGCGCCGCGCGACCGCAGCGCCTTCGCGGCGTCGACCAGGCGATCGTCGGGACCGACGGTCACCGCTTCGCTCATCGCCTCGCTCACCTGCATGGCCACTCCCGGGTCCGTGGACGCTGCGGGGTGGATTCTTCCCGATCGGCCCGCGCGCCTGCCCGCCGAACGTTGGTGGAGGCGCGGCGAGGTCGGGGAGCTACTTGCCGGCGGCGCGGCGCTGCCAGCGGGTGCGCTTCAGCATCTTCTTGTGCTTCTTCTTGCGCATGCGCTTGCGGCGCTTCTTGATCAGCGATCCCATGAGGGTGCCGAACCTAGCGGGCGTCCCTCGCCGCGTGCGAAACGGGGCGAGGCCCGGGACGGCGAGCGGGGCCCTGCTGACCGGTAGGCTGGCCGTCCCGATCGGGGGTAGTTCAATTGGCAGAACACCGGCCTTTGGAGCCGGCTGTTGCAGGTTCGAGCCCTGCCCCCCGAACTCCGCACCCCGGCGCGCCAGCCTGCAGGCTCGCAAAGGCCGCCTCGCGTGGCGAACCACCAGTGGCCCCATGGCGATAGCACTCCACGCGCCGATCGGCCACGAAGAGTTGCATGGAGCGCCCCCCGATTCGTTACGGTGGGTGGAGATGCCCGCCCCAGAGACGGACACTCGCGTACGACCCCAACACCTGGAATTCAGACGCCCGGTGGTGGCCGATGGGGCCTCGATGTGGCGAATAGCCAAGGATTCGGGTGCGCTCGATCTCAACTCGTCGTACGCGTATTTGCTCTGGTGCCGCGACTTCGCGGCCACGTCGATCGTCGCCGATGCGGGCGACCAGCTCGCCGGTTTCGTGACGGGCTATCGGCGCCCGGACCAGCCCGACACACTGGTGGTCTGGCAGGTCGCGGTCGCCGAATCCCAACGGGGGCAAGGCATTGCGGGGCAGATGCTCGCCGAGTTGGCCGACCGGACGGTTGTCCAGCCACCCGAGCAGCGGGTCGACCGGATGGAGACCACCATCACCCCTGACAACGAGGCGAGCATCGCCTTGTTCACGTCGTTCGCGCACGAGCGACGGTGCCGAGTGGAGCAAATCCCGCTCTTTCACCCGGCGGATTTCCCCGACGGACACGACACCGAGGTGTTGTTCCGCATCGGGCCGTGGTGTTCGCGCTGACGCGCGGCGCACCCCCTGCGATGCACCGATCCGGTGCCCAGGTTCGTCTCACAGGAAGCAACCATTCATCGTGCAGAGCATCTTCGAAACCATGGAATCCGAGGTCCGCAGCTATTGCCGGAACTGGACGGCGGTGTTCGATCGTGCGGCGGGTAGCCACCTGTTCGACGACGAAGGCAACGTGTACCTCGACTTCTTCTGCGGCGCCGGTGCGCTGAACTACGGCCACAACCACCCCGTGCTCCGTCAGGCGCTGATCGAGCACCTCGAGCGGGGGGCCATCGTGCACTCCCTCGACATGCACACCGTGGCCAAGCGCGAGTTCCTCGAACGGTTCAAGTCCCATGTGCTCGCGCCGCGCGGCCTCGACTACAAGGTCATGTTCCCGGGACCGACCGGCACCAACTCGGTCGAGGCGGCGCTCAAGCTCGCCCGCAAGGTCACCGGCCGCGAGCACGTCGTGAGCTTCACCAACGCCTTCCACGGCATGACGCTCGGCTCGCTCGCCGTCACCGGCAACTCGATGAAGCGGGGCGGGGCCGGTATCCCGCTGTACCACGCCACCCCGGCCCCGTACGACGACTACTTCGATGGCGAGACCACCGACTTCTTGTGGCTCGAGCGAGTGCTCAACGACCGCGGCAGCGGCATCGAGCACCCCGCCGCGGTGATCGTCGAGACGGTGCAGGGCGAAGGCGGCATCAACGCGGCCCGCGCTTCGTGGCTGCGGGGGTTGCAGGACTTGTGCCGCCGCCACGACATCGTGTTGATCGTCGACGACGTGCAAGCCGGCTGCGGCCGAACCGGCACGTTCTTCAGCTTCGAGCCAGCCGGCCTCGAGCCCGACATCGTGTGCTTGTCGAAGTCACTGTCGGGTTACGGCCTGCCGTTCGCGCTCACGTTGTTCCGGCCCGAGCTGGACTTGTGGGAGCCCGGCGAGCACAACGGCACGTTCCGTGGCCACAACCCGGCCTTCGTCACCGCGACCGCAGCGCTCGAGGCGTTCTGGGCCGATGACGTGTTCGCCAAGGAGGTGCAGCAGCGGTCCGCCGAGCTCGGCGACCGGCTGGCCGGGATCGCCGCCGGCCATGAGGGCGCCGACGTGCGCGGCCGTGGCATGTTGCAGGGCATCGCGTTCCGCGACCACGCGCTCGCCGGCAAAGTGACGACCGCGGCGTTCGAGCGCGGCTTGCTCATCGAGACGTCCGGTCCCGAAGGCGAGGTGGTGAAGGTCATGCCCCCGCTCAACATCGAGCCAGCCGACCTCGCCCACGGGCTCGACCTGCTCGACGCGTCGATCGAGGCCGTCCGATGATCGTCCGCAGCTTGTCGCAGCTCGACGGCACCGACCGCGACGTGGTCACCGACACCTGGCGCAGCCGCCGATTCGTGCTGGCCGGCGAAGGAGTCGGGTTCTCGTTGCACGACACCGTCTTGTTCGCTGGGACCGCCACGTCGATGTGGTACGCCAACCATGTCGAAGCGGTGTACGTCGTGTCGGGCGAAGGTCGGCTCGTGAACGACGAGACCGGCGAGGTGCACCCGCTGCGCGACGGCACCATGTACCTGCTCGACGGTCACGAGCACCACACGGTGCACGCCGACACCCACCTGCGCACGGTGTGCGTCTTCAACCCGCCGGTGACGGGTCGCGAGGTCCACGACGAGCACGGCGCCTACCCGTTGCTGTCGTCATGACCGCGACTCGGCCCGCACCAGTTGCCGACCGCTACCCCACGCGCGTCGCCGAGCGGCCCAGGGAGCTGGCACGCACCGATCCCGTCGTGTGGGGCCGCGCGGCTGACGGACCGCTCGACGAAGCGTCGCTCGGCCGGTTCGCCACCGACGGCTACCTGCAAGTCGACGAGTTGGCGACACCACAGGAAGTCCGCAGGTACCTCGACGAGCTCGCCCGCCTCTCGTCCGACCGCGGGCTGCGGCGTGACGAGCGCACGGTCGTCGAGCCCGATGCCGACGAGGTCCGCTCGATCTTCGAGGTCCATGTGATCAGCCCGGTGTTCGCCGAGCTCGTGCGCGACCCCCGGGTGGCCGGTGTCGCGCGGCAGCTGCTCGGCTCTGACGTCTACGTCCACCAGAGCCGGGTGAACTTCAAGCCCGGCTTCGCAGGCAAGGAGTTCCAGTGGCACTCCGATTTTGAGACGTGGCACGCCGAAGACGGCATGCCCGCGATGCGGGCCGCGTCGATCTCGATCGCGCTGACCGACAACCACGCGTCGAACGGGCCGCTGATGATCATGCCGGGCTCGCACCGCACGTTCATCTCCTGCGTGGGCGAGACGCCCGACGACAACTACCGCCAGTCGCTGCGCGCCCAGGAGGTCGGCTCGCCTGATCCGGCGTCCCTCTCGCGCCTGGCCGACCGCCACGGCATCGACGTGCTCACGGGCCCGGCGGGTGGCGCGACCGTCTTCGACTGCAACTGCATGCACGGCTCGAACGGCAACATCACCCCGTTCCCGCGGGCCAACGTGTTCGTGGTGTTCAACAGCGTCGACAACGCGTGCGTCGAGCCGTTCGCCGCGCCCGCTCGCCGGCCCACGTTCGTTGCCGCGCGTGACTTCTCGCCGGTCCCTCGCGCGTCACCGGTGGCCGCGGGTGCCTTCTCGGCAGACGCGAGAGCATCAGCGCGCTAGACCACCTGCATGGCCACCGCGACCCGCCCCCTCTCCGCCATCGTGTTGGCGGCAGGTGCCGGAACCCGGATGAAATCCGAGCGCCCCAAGCCGTTGCACCGGTTGTGCGGTCGCACGATGTTGCAGTTCGTGCTCGATTCGTTGGCCGACGTCGACGCGCGTCGAGCGGTCGTGGTGGTGGGGCACGGGGCCGATCGGGTCACCAAGAAGCTGCAGGAGGAGCCGGGCGACGTCGCCGTGGAGTTCGTCGAGCAACGGGTGCAGCGGGGCACCGGCGACGCCGTCTCGGTGGCGCTCACCGCCTTCGACGACGGCCCCGACGATGACGACGACGTGATCGTGTTGCCCGGGGACACCCCGCTGCTGAAGCCGTCGACCATCGCCCAGCTCGTGGTGGCCCACCAAGCCAGCGATGCGGCGTGCACGCTCTTGTCGGCCCAGCTGCCCGACCCGTTCGGGTACGGCCGGGTGGTGCGCGACCGCGATGCCCATGTGGCGAAAGTCGTCGAGGAGCCCGACGCGACCGAGGAGGAGCGCGAGATCGACGAGGTCAACACGTCGATCTACTGCTTCCGCCGCAGCGTCCTCGCGCCCGCCTTGCGCCGCCTCAGCCCCGAGAACGCGCAAGGCGAGTACTACCTGACCGACGTGGTGTCGGTGCTGCACGACGCCGGTTACCCGGTCGACTCGGTGCTCGCCACGGACCCCAGCGAGACCGAAGGCGTGAACGATCGTTGGCAGCTCGCCCGGGCCGAGAGCCGCCTCCGCCGGCGCATCAACCGGGGTTGGCTTGCCCGTGGTGTCGGCATGGTCGACCCCGAGCACACGTACGTCGACGCCACCGTCGAGCTGTCGCCCGACGTGTCGATCTTCCCCGGTGCGATCCTCCAGGGCCACACGGTCGTCGGTGAAGGCGCCGAGGTCGGCCCGGGGTGTCGCTTGGTCGACTGCACCATCGGCGCAGGCGCCGTGTTGGAGTCCACGACGGCGCGCAACGCCGAAGTCGGCGACCACGCCAGGGTCGGTCCGTTCGCCGTCTTGGAGCCGGGCGACGTGGTACCCGCGAGCTCGGTGACAGGGCCGTTCTACACTTCGACGTGATGGAGCTGGTCCCCACCAAGAAGCTGCACCTCTTCGCGGGCCGGTCCCACCCCGACCTGGCCGCGGAGATCGCTCAGCACCTCGGCGTGCAGCTCGGGGAGACCAACCTCCGCGAGTTCGCCAACGGCGAAATCCACTGCCGCTTCGGCGAGTCGATCCGCGGCGCCGATGTGTTCGTGGTACAGACCCACGACGGCCGCGTCAACGACATGATCATGGAGCAGCTGATCATGATCGACGCGGCGAAGCGGGCGTCCGCCAAGCGCATCACCGCCGTCTGCCCCTTCTACGGGTACGCCCGCCAGGACCGCAAGGCTGAAGGGCGCGAGCCGATCACGGCCAAGCTCCTGGCCGACATGTTGACCGTCGCGGGCGCCGACCGGGTCGTGTCGGTCGATCTCCACACCGGCCAGATCCAGGGCTTCTTCGACCAGCCGGTCGACCACCTCACGGCCCTGCCGGTGCTGGTCGACTACCTCCAAGAGCACGCCCCGCCGAATCTCGTGGTCGTCTCGCCCGACGCCGGGGGCATGAAGCAGGCCAAGCGGTTCAGCGGCCACCTCGGATGCGACTTGGCGTTCGTGAACAAGTACCGGCCCAAAGGTGAGGCCAACACCGTCGTGGCAGCCAACGTCATCGGCGAGGTGAAAGGCCGGGCGTGCGTGCTGATCGACGACATGATCGACACCGCGGGCACGATCTGTGCAGCGGCCGAGCTGCTCATCGAGCACGGTGCCTCCGAAGTGTGGGCGCTGGCCACCCACGCCGTCTTGTCGGGCCCGGCAATCGACCGCATCAAGAACTCGTCGATCACCCGCATGGTGCTCACCAACACGGTGCCGTTGCCGCCCGAGAAGCGGCTCGACAAGATCGAGGTCGTGTCGATCGCGCCGATCATCGCCAACGCGATCGAGGCGGTGTTCCAGGACTCCTCGGTCAGCGAGATCTTCGACGGCGAGAACCAGTCCTAGTGGTGCGTCGGGTGGGTGAGGAGGCCCGCCGATTGCCCCACGCACCCCTGGCACCGGGGCGAGGACGGGACGTCGCGAGCAGTCGCTAACATCGGGCCACGGGCGGGGGTCAGACTCCACAACCGAGGTCATCGATGCCGCCCACCATCGTTGCCGACGACGCCACGCCCGGTTCCCCGCGCGGCGACGGCCCACCGCCGGATGGCGGGGCCGATCCAACCGGCGAGCCGCCCGGCTCCACGCCGTCCGCCGAACCATCCGGTGGGTCTTCGAGCGATGGCCGTGCGCCCGGCTTGGTCGAGCGTGCCCGCGGAGCGCTCGGGCTGTCCGAGGTGCACGCGCACGGTTTCTTCGACGACAAGCCGTTGCTGGCCGATGACGTCGACCGACGGTCGGTGCGGCGCGACGGCACCGTGTTCGTCATCGCGCTGCTCGCCGGTGTGTTCCTCGCCGGCGGCATGTTGTGGGTGGGCCTCAAGGTCATCGCCAACCACCAGAACAAGTCCGAGGCGGCCACGGTCAACGTGGCCAAGACCGCCAAGGGCGGGCCTGCCACCGACCGGCGCTCGGTCACGTTGTCGACGACCACGCTGCCGGCAGGTCCGGGCGTCGGGGCGCCGATCGTCTTGCCGGTGCTGACCGACAACACCGCCAGCGTGGCCGCCACCGTGCTGTACGACGGCAGCACGCGGGTCGATCGCCACGTCGGCCTGGCGCCCTCGGTCACGTGGACGCCGAAGACGCCGGGCGAGCACCACTTGAAAGTCGTGCTCGAGATCGCCAATGGCGCCCGCGCCGCGTCGCCCGCGATCACGGTCGACGTGGGCGACGACTATCCCGGCACGTCCGATGTGTCCAACGATGTGGTGCACACCGCCCAACGCCTGGTCGACGCCATCAACGGCCACGATTGGGCGGCGCTGCGCGCGATCGACCCCACGAAGTCCGGCTACCGCGACGACCGCCTCACCAACGAGTACGACGGGCTGGAGAACGACATCTTGGTGCCCGTCACGTCGGTCTCGCGTTCGGGTGGTGTCACCCGGCTGTACGCCGGGCTGGTCGCGCACGAGACGCACCAGACCGAGCTGTTCTGCGTCCGGTGGGACGTGAACCCCACCGCCGGCACGGCGTCGCAGGTGTTCGGCCGCCGCCTGTCGGGCTCGCACCCGGCCGACGCGCCCGTGTCCGATGTCGAGCAACAGCTCGTGGACAGCTGCGGAGTGAGTTGACCGCACTCGTCGTCCCGCCTGGGTAGAGGGGCCGGCTGGGCCGGACCGCCCAGGGGGGTCGGCTTGGTGGGGCGGGCCGCGGCCACGTAGCATCGAACGTTCGTTGTTTCCCAGCGCTCCGGCGCGATCTCTGACGTAGGAGCACCGATGGCTGAGATCATCCTCCAGACCGAAACCGGCCGCGGCCTCGGGTCGGGTCCCGCCCGGCGCCTCCGTGCCGAGGGCAAAGTTCCCGGCGTCGTGTACGGCCAAGGCGCCGACCCGATCGCCGTTGCAGTCGAGTGGCGGCCGTTTCGCGCCGCACTGAGCGGCGAGGCCGGCCTCAACGCCCTGCTCGACCTCCAGATCGACGGCGAGACCAAGCTCGCGATCGTCAAGGACCTGCAACGTCATCCGGTCACCGGCAACGTGTTGCACGTCGACTTCCTGCTCATCAGCCGTGACGTGGCGATCTCCGTCGACGTGCCGCTGGTGCTCGAAGGCGAGCCCACGCTCGTTCTGCGCGAAGGCGGTCTCATCGAGACCCTGGCCACCTCGCTGACGATCACCGCCAAGCCCGCTGACATCCCCAACGAGCTGCAGATCGACGTCACCGAGCTCGAGCTCGGCGCCAGCATCCGTGTCGGCGACATCAAGCTTCCGCCTGGCGTCACCACCGACGTCGACCCCGAGGAGCCCGTGATCATCACGACCCTCCCCGCCGTGGTCGAGGAGCCCGCGGCCGAGGGCGAAGAGGGCCAAGCAGGCGAGGAAGGCGAAGCTGCGGAGGCTGCGGGCGGCGAAGAAGCTGCCGGCGGCGGCGGCGAGGAGCCGGCGGCCGACGGCGAGGGCTGATCCCTGGACTTGCGCAAGACCCCCCGGCGGGGCACTCCTGCCGACTTGCTCGTCGTCGGGCTCGGCAACCCCGGCGAGCGCTACGCCGGTACACGGCACAACGCCGGTGCCGACGTGGTGGCGCGTCTCGCGGCCCGTCACGGCGGCCGGCTGCGGGCCGGCAAGGAGCAGGCGCTCGTCGACGAGGTCCGCATCGGGAGTTCCCGGGTCGCGCTCGCGTTCCCGCAGACGTACATGAACGAGTCCGGCCGGTCGGTCCAGCTGCTGGTTCGCCGCTTCGGCATCGAGGACCTCGCGCAGTTGGTGATCGTGCACGACGAGCTCGACCTGCCCCTCGGGCGCCTGAAGCTGAAGTTCGGCGGCGGCCTGGCCGGCCACAACGGGTTGCGGTCGATCAAAGCACACCTTCACAGCGACGAGTTCGGCCGTGTCCGGATCGGTGTAGGCAAGCCGCCGGGGCGCGAGCAAGGCGCCGACCACGTGCTGTCGAAGCTGTCGAAGGCCGCCCGCACCGAGCTCGGCATCGTCATCGAGGAAGCCGCCGACGCAGTCGAGATGATCGTCGCCGAAGGCTTCGAGCCCGCGATGAACCGCTACAACACGCGGGCCGACCCCGTCTGACCGCCTCGCCCGCTCGGTAGCGTGGCGGCGCAGTCTCCAGTCCGATCCGTCCACCCCCCGGCCAGCTCGTGTGGCCGGTGAAGGCGCGCGTCCATGTCCCTTGCCAAACCGTCGACACGAGCCCTGCCGGCGCTCGCCGACCTGCCGGCGCGGCTGCGCGACGACCCGGCGTTCGGCCAGGTGCTCGGCCGTTCGCACGCGCTGCTGGCCGTGCCCGAAGCCGCGCGCCCCTTCGTGCTCGCCGGCCTCGCGCGCCTGTCGAAGCGATCGCCGCTGGTGGTGGCCACCCCGACCACGGCCGACGCGGAGCGCCTCGCGAGCGACTTGACCACGTGGCTCGGCGACGGCGCGGTCGAGCACTTCCCCGCCTGGGAGACCCTGCCGTTCGAGCGGGTGAGCCCCGGCGTCGAGACGATGGGCCAGCGCTTGCGCGTGCTGTGGCGGCTGCGCGACGCGGGCGGCTCGGACGCGCCCCCCGGCGCAGGTGGGGAGCCGGGCGCGGGTCGAGCTGCGGCGCTGCAGGTCGTGGTGGCGTCCGTGCGCGCGCTGCTGCAACGGCTCGGCCCTGGTGTCGATTCGCTCGAGCCGGTGGTGCTCCGCCCCGGGCGGCAGATCGACCGCGACGAGCTGGTCGAGCAGCTGGTCGTGGCGGGCTACCGCCGCGAGTACCAGGTGGAGCACCGCGGCGAGGTCTCCGTCCGCGGCTCGATCGTCGACGTGTTCCCCTCCACGGCCGACGGCCCGGTCCGCGTCGACTTGTGGGGTGACGAGGTCGACCGCCTCACCACCTTTGCCGTCGCCGATCAGCGGTCCACCAGCGACCTCGCCGGGGTCGCGATCTTCGGCTGCCGTGAGTTGGTGGCGTCGTCCGACGTGCGCGAGCGGGCCGCTGAGCTGGTGGCGGCCGAGCCTTGGGGCCGGGAGCACTGGGAGCGCCTCGCCGAAGGGCTGCAGTTCGACGGCATGGAGTCGTGGACGCCGTGGCTGGTCGAAGGGGAGTCGATCGTCGTCGACCGCCTCGGCGCCGACGCGCAAGTGGTGCTGGTCGAGCCGCGCCGGATGCGTGACCGGGCCGCCGACATCCTTGCCGAGGAAGACGACCTCGCCCGCACGCTCGCGGTCACCTGGGGTGCGGCGAGCGCGGCCGCAACCGGCGCCGGTGGCGACCACGGGTTCCCGCGGCTGCACGTCGACTTCGACCGGCTGCTCGCCGGCACCGAGGCCCCCTCGTGGTCGATGACGGTGGCGCCCGACTCACCCGACGTTGCCACCGTGCAGGCCATTGGATGGAACCCGGTGGTGGGCGACGGTTCTGCCATCACCAAGCAGCTGCGCGACCTCCTCGCCGACGGCTACCAAGTGATCGCGGCCGCCGACACCGAGGGGTCGCGGCCGCGGGTCGAGGCGTTGCTGCGAGACCACGGCTTCGACGTGCCGGTCGCCGTCGCCCCGCTGGAACGGGGCTGCGCGCTGCCCGGCATCAAAGTGGCGGTGCTGACCGAAGCCGACCTCACCGGCCGGCGCCGCCCCCACCGGCGGGCTCGGCCACGCGCCCGCCGCGACGCGCAGCGGTTCTTCGACGACCTCAAGCCCGGCGACTTCGTGGTGCACCACCAGCACGGCGTGGCCCGCTACGCCGGCATGACCAAGCAGGCGATCGGCGGCGTCGAGCGCGACTACCTGCTGCTCGAGTACCGGGGCGACGACAAGCTGTACGTCCCGTCCGACCAGATCGACGCCGTGCGGCCGTACTCCGGTGGCGACAGCCCGTCGCTGAGCCGGATGGGCGGCGCCGACTTCGAGAAGGCCAAGGCCCGGGTCCGAGCCGAAGTCCGCCAGATCGCGCAGGAGCTTGTGGTGCTGTACCAAAAGCGCCTCCACAGCCCGGGCTACGGGTTCGGCGCCGACACCCCCTGGCAGGCCGAGATGGAGGACGCCTTTCCGTACCGCCTCACGCCCGACCAGGCCAAGGCCGTCGACGACGTCAAGGCCGACATGGAGGCCACCGTCCCGATGGACCGGCTGGTCTGCGGCGACGTCGGGTTCGGCAAGACCGAAGTCGCCGTGCGGGCGGCGTTCAAGGCGATGCAGGACGGCAAGCAGGTGGCCGTCCTGGTGCCGACCACCTTGTTGGCGAGCCAGCACACCGCCACGTTCGCGGAGCGCTTCGCCGGCTACCCGGTGCGGGTCGAGGTGCTGAGCCGCTTCCTCACCAACGCGCAGGCCAGGGCCGTGGTCGACGGGCTCGCCACCGGCGAAGTCGACTGCGTGATCGGCACCCACCGGCTGCTCAGCGACGACGTCACGTACCAGCGTCTCGGGCTGGTGATCGTCGACGAGGAGCAGCGCTTCGGCGTCCACCACAAGGAGCGCATGAAGCAGCTCCACGCCGAGGTCGACGTGCTCACGCTCACGGCGACCCCGATCCCTCGCACGCTCGAGATGAGCCTCACCGGGATTCGCGACTTGTCGTTGCTGAACACGCCGCCCGCCGACCGCCAGCCGATCCTCACGTACGTGGGCGAGTACGACGACCGTGCCGTGGCGGAAGCGATCCGCCGTGAGCTGCTGCGCGAGGGGCAGGTGTTCTTCGTCCACAACCGGGTGCACGACATCGAGGACGTGGCCCGCGACTTGCGCGACCTGGTGCCCGAGGCCCGCATCGCGGTCGCGCACGGCCAGATGGACGAGGGCTCGCTGGAGCAAGTGGTGCTCGACTTCTGGGAAGGCGAGTTCGACGTGCTGGTGTGCACGACGATCATCGAGTCCGGCATCGACATGCCCACGGTGAACACCTTGGTGGTCGATCGCTCTGACCGCCTCGGCCTCGGTCAGCTCCACCAGCTCCGTGGTCGCGTCGGGCGGGCCGGCCAGCGGGCGTACGCCTACCTGTTTCACCCCGCCGATCGCACCCTCACCGAGGAGGCTTACGAGCGGCTCAAGACGATCGGCGAGACCACCGAGCTCGGTTCGGGTTTCCGCATCGCCATGCGCGATCTCGAGATCCGCGGCGCCGGCAACCTGCTCGGCACCGGCCAGTCCGGCCACATGTCGGCGGTCGGTTACGACCTCTACTGCCAGATGGTCAGCGAGGCGGTGGCCGAGCTGAAGGGCGAGGAGGTCCGCGAGCCGGCCGAGATCAAGCTCGACCTGCCGATCGACGCGAACCTGCCGCCCGACTACGTCAGCCGTGAGGACTTGCGGCTCGAGGCGTACCGACGCCTGGCCGACGTCACGACCACCGAGCAGGTCGACGACATCGAGACCGAGTGGCTCGACCGTTTCGGGCCTGTCCCGGAGCCGGCGCAACGGTTGTTGGAGGTGGCGCGGCTGCGCGCCGAAGCCGCGCGCCTCGGGGTGCGGGAGCTGAACGTGACCAAAGGCCCGGCGTTCGGCGGCCCGGCGTTCACGGCTCGCCTGTCGCCACTCGAGCTGAAGACCAGCCAGCAGATCCGGTTGAAGCGGCTGGCCAAAGGCGCGGTCTACAAGGAGGCGACGCACCAGCTCGTTCTGCCGGTGCCGAAGTCGCCGAACCTCGCCGTGACGTTGGTCGACCTGCTGCGCAGCCTCCTTCCCCCCGCCGACTGACCCGCCCGCCCCTTCCTGCTGTGAGCGCTCAACCACCTGTCAGGTGGTTGAGCGCTC